>DOWN01000049.1 GCA_003519545.1 Bacteroidota bacterium | reverse complement strand
TCTTTGAATTCTGTAGAGTTGAGTGAATATTTTAAAAATAAAAAAAATATAATTTTAACAAATAATTTGTCTGAAGCAATAAAAACCGGAAAATCACTGATTAATAAAAAAGATTTATTGCTTGTCACAGGTTCATTTTATGTTGTTTCAGATTTTATATTGGCAAATAAAAAACATAAACTTTTTTGAATATAAACTCCCATTGATAAAAATTATATTGTATCTATGTATATAAATGATATAAAAACTATTGGTATTCTCGGATCCGGCACTATGGGTTCAGGCATTGCTATTTCCTGTATATTAGCAGGTTATAATGTTGTGATATATGATGTTAAAGAAGAAATACTCGGAAAAAGCGGTGAGTATATTCTCAAAAATCTGAATAAAGCAGTTGAAAAAAATAAAATAACCGCTGAAGAAAAAAATGATGCTCTTGATAGATTACATTTCACGCACAAGTTTGAGGACTTAGCAAAAGGTCAATTTTTTATTGAAGCAGTTCCGGAAAATATTGATATTAAAAAAGAAACTTTCAGAAAACTTGATGAGGTCTGTTCGCCGGATGCTGTCTTTGCTACCAATACATCTTCAATATCTGTTACATTGATTTCAACATTCGTGAAAAAAAATAAAAGCAGAGTTATCGGAATGCATTTTTTTAATCCGGCAAACATTATGAAACTTGTGGAAATTATTAACGGTGATTTTACGGATGAAAAGACAACAGTTCTCACTTATGACCTGTGTAAAAAAATTAACAAAGTTTCAGTATTTACAAAAGATACACCTGCATTTATTGTTAACAGAATCGCAAGACCTTTTTATGGTGAAGCACTTAAAATGTTTAGCGAAGGTACGGCTGATTTTAAAACGATTGATAACGTTATGAAAAATTGTGGTGGGTTCGCTATGGGTCCTTTTGAACTTATGGATTTGATAGGAATTGATGTTAATTTTTCAGTAACGAAATCAGTCTATGATGCTTATTTTAACGATCCGAAATACAGACCAAATTTTATTCAGAAAAAAATGGTGGATGCGGGAATGCTCGGAAGAAAAACAGGAAAAGGATTTTATGATTATGAAAAGTGATGAGTATAAAAAAATATTAAATGAAAACTCACTGAGAATAACAACTCCAAGACTTGACATTATAAAAATTTTAAGAGAGAATCATAAACCGCTGACAATTTCAGAAATCCACAAAAAAATTAAAAACAGAAAAACTGATCTCGCTACAGTTTACAGAACTTTAAATTCTTTTATTAAAGCGAAACTTGTGAACGAAATAAATTTTAATGATGAGTATAAAAGATACGAACTGAAAATTGACAGACATCATCATCACCATATTGTTTGTAATGTTTGCAAAAAAATTGAAAACATAGATACCTGTATAACAAATGAAATTGAAAAAGATTTGAAGAAAAAAGGTTACGCGGATATTTCACACTCACTTGAATTTTTTGGTACTTGTTCGGATTGTGTGGAGGAGGATAAATGATTAAAGCAGTAATATTTGATCTTGATAATACACTTGTAGATTTTATGTTTTTGAAAGACTCGGCAGTGAACTCTGCTATTCATGCGATGATTGATGCAGGACTTGATTATCCATCGGAAACTATAAAAAATAAAGTTAACGAAATTTATAAAGAACGCGGAATTGAATATCAGGAAGTATTTGATAAACTACTTTTTGATTTAACAGGTGAAATAAATTATAAAATTCTTTCGGCAGGTATAGTCGCTTACAGAACCGCAAGGGAAGCCGCTCTCAAACCATATCCAAAAGTTCTGCCTACGCTTCTGTCTCTGATAAAAATGGGATTGAAACTTGCAGTTGTTTCTGATGCACCGGGCAAAGAGGCATGGCTAAGATTATCATATTTAAACTTTCATCATTTGTTTGATGTTGTTGTAACTTTCAGTGACAGTAATGAGAGAAAACCTTCTCCGGTTCCTTTTAATCTTGCTTTGAAAAAATTAAATCTCAAAGCGGATGAATGTTTAATGATAGGTGACTGGGCTGAAAGAGATGTTGTCGGTGCTAAGTCAGTCGGAATGAAAACTGTGTTCGCCAGATATGGAGATACTTTTGATACTCAAAATCCCGGATCTGATTTTGACATAAAAGATATTTCTGAATTAACTGATATAATCAAAAATTTAAATAATAAAAATTAATGGTAGTTGGTATCGGAACTGATATCATTGATATCAAAAGAATAAGAGAAATCCTGGAAAAATTCGGAGATAAGTTTTATACAAGAATTTTAACAGATAAAGAAATTGCATATTGCAAATCGTTTTCAAAACCTGAACTTCACCTCGCAGGAAGATATGCTGCTAAAGAAGCATATTCAAAAGCAATAGGAACAGGTGTTGGAAAAGAATTTTCATGGAAAGACATTGAAATCATTAATGATAAAAAAGGAAAACCTGTAATTCATCAGATTGTTGATAGAGGTTATTTTTTATATAAATTTCAGGTCAGCATCTCACACACAGATGAATATGCATGTGCAGTTGTAATTTTTGAAGATTAATTTTTTATTGATAATTAATTAATAATAAATTTATAACTTTTTAAATGTTCATCTCATCCATTTGATTTGCGGAGAGTTTTGAGTTTGGGTATTTAAAATGTTATTTTAATATAGATTTATTTATTATAAATTGACATCTTAACGAGCGCCTCTTTAAATTAAACAATGGCAATAGAATATCTATATAGCAGCGTCTCAAAAATCAGAAACAGGCATTTTTTTGCTCTGGACTTCTTTGCATTTCTTATAATCCCTTTCATTGCCCTATTTATTAGAACTGATTGGAATGTAAGTCTGGCTCAGTATTCCTATGGAATATATTCAACAGTCATACTTTTTATGCTTATCAAAATCAGTCTTTTTATTTCTCTCGGTCTTTACAAGAGATACTGGCAATATGCAAGTATAGATGAGGTGATAAGACTAATTATCATCAGTTGTTTTGTTTTACTCGTTCAATCAGTTGTTTTCTATGTATTTCATTACGCAAAACTTTTTGAAATTTACGAAGTTCCTTTATCTTTGCCAATAATTGACGGATTGCTCTCAATTATGTTCATTGGCTTGACAAGATTATCTTTAAGAATTGTTGAGCGACTGAAAGAAAGATTCTTTCTTCATAATAATTCCGAAAGAATTTTAATCGTTGGTGCCGGTAAAGCAGGTCTCTCAATAGTACAGGAAATGCAGAGAAACCCACAACTCGGTTATACACCTGTTGGATTTATAGATGATGATAAGACAAAGATAGGAATGAAAATCAGAGGTATCCCTGTCATTGGCGGAAGAACAAAGATTAAACACGCTATAAAAGATTATAATGCTGATAAAGTATTGATTGCTATGCCTACGGCTTCAGGTGAAGAAATCAGAGAGATAGTTGGTATTTGTAAAAAAATCGGAATTAAAACTCAGATTATTCCCGGCATTTTTGAATTACTCGGTGAAAATGTAAGAATTGAAAATATTCGTGAAGTCTTAATTGAAGATTTATTAAGACGTGATGTTGTAAACATTGAAAGTGAAGATGTAAATCATTTAATTAAAAATAAAAAAGTACTTGTGACCGGTGCAGGTGGTTCTATTGGAAGTGAACTTTGCAGACAGATTTTAAAATGCAAACCACGTCAATTGATTTTGCTCGGACACGGTGAAAATTCAGTATTTGAAATTGAACAGGAACTCAACAGAAGAATTAAAACTTCTCCGGTTGATAGTCTTATAACTGAAATTAAAACTGTCATTGCGGATATTCGTTTTCAGGACAGGATGGAAGTAGTTTTTGAAAGATATAAGCCGGAAATAGTTTTTCACGCTGCGGCTCATAAACACGTTCCTATTATGGAACATAATTATGTTGAAGCGATTTCAAATAACGTATTAGGAACAAAAATTTTAGTTGAGTCAGCAGTAAGAAACGGTGTTAAAAATTTTGTTCTGATTTCTACAGATAAAGCGGTGAACCCTACAAGCATAATGGGTGCTTCAAAACGTATTGCTGAATTGATTGTGCTAAACTATGCTAAAAATTTTGAAAATAATTATGTTGCTGTAAGATTTGGAAATGTTCTCGGTAGCAGAGGTTCTGTAATTCACACATTCAGAAATCAAATTAAAGAAGGCGGACCTGTTACCATAACTCATCCGGATATCACGAGATATTTTATGACGATACCGGAAGCAGTGCAACTTGTTCTCCAATCATCAGTTCTTGGACAAGGTGGAGAAATATTTGTACTTGATATGGGTAAACCGGTTAAAGTTTATGATCTTGCATGTGATATGATAAAATTATCAGGTTATGAAGTTAATAAAGATATACAAGTAGAAATTACAGGTTTGAGACCGGGTGAAAAATTATTTGAAGAGTTGATAATTAAAGGTGAAAAATATGATAAGACAACGAATGAAAAGATAATGATTCTAAAGAATAACAGTAAAGTAACTTTTGAAAATTTAAATACATTAATAGAAGATATAATAGAAAGAGCGAATAATTGCACAAAACACGAATTAATGTATCTGATGAAAAAAATTGTTAAAGAATATGAACCTATGGAATTTAGAAATGATTTTAGTAATATTACTTATTAATTTTATTCAATTTTAAACTGTTTTGAGGGTTTTTTGTTTATTCTACAATAAATAAAATCTTGAATTTACAATCTAATAATATTAAATTACAATAATAAATAAGGAAAACATAAATGAAAAAAATATCTTTACTTTCTTTAGCTCTAACCTTTGTTTTTCTTTCTTCAAATATCTCTTTTTCACAGCGTTATACCGCTCCTTCAACCTCAATTGGATTAGGATTAAGCGGTAATTTTGCCACAAATGATTTCTATGGCACAAATATAACTAACACTGCTAATTACGGAGCAATTTGGGGAAGAGGTATAAACTTAACAGCGAAATTCGGTTTGGGTCAAAAAAAATCAAGCAGAATTGTTGTAGGTGCAGAGTATAATAAAATGGTTAACAGTTACGATAAAAATAAAACTCCGTTACTGATGAATCCTGTTGCTCCGCATACATTCTATGATGTTATCGGTGGTGCTGTTGGTTATGAATATGTTTTCAGACCAAACTGTGATGACAGACAATATCTTGGTTTATTATTTACTACTAATATGATTTCTGCTCCAAATTACAATTCATTCCATGGCGAAAAAGAAAGTTCAACAAGATTCGGACTTGCTTTAACAGGTGGTTTTGAATGGGTTTTCGGTGCTCAGAAAAAATGGGGTTTAAATCTCGGTATGAAATATAATTTTATGAATATGTTTAATGCTTCAAACAGTAACACTCCCGGAAATATCAATTTAAATGATGGTGATGGATTAGGTGGCCCGGGATTCAAAAGAGCATTAGGTATGTTTTCTATGAGCATTGGACTGAATTATTATCTTGGTCAAATGTTAAAATCAGGTAAATAATTATAATTTTTTTTTCAAATTTTAAAAACTCGACTCAAAAGGTCGAGTTTTTAATTTATAATATCTTTAATAAGTATTCTCCAAAACTTAAACATCAATCTAAATTTATCTAATCTTGATTTTCCTGCGGTAATTTACGTCTAAAATGAGCGATAAATCTAATAATATTCCGAGTGTTTTAAAAAAAGATAAAGAAATTGATAACTTACATCTTTTTTTAAATTTAGTCAAATCTAACTGGATTTTAATTCTTATAGTTTTCATAATCAGTGCTGTTTTTACGGGTTTATATGTTTTCCGTGCTAAAGACATTTATAAATCATCAACTTCATTACTTATTCAAAAGCCACAGGGTAGTTTGTTAACGTCTAATATGATTCCCGGTTTTTCTGATTATGCAAGTGACAGATCTATTTCAAATGAAATTGAAATTCTTAAAAGCCAGACAATCAGAAGTCTAACAGCAACAGCATTAATTGACTCATTTAAAAACTCAGACTCAAAAACAGATTTTTATTATCTCATTAATAGAAATAAAAAAGTAAATTCTGAACACATTCTTCAGGATGAACTTACTGAATTACTCGGAGGCATTGTTTCCATAAGTCAGAAAAGAGGTCTTGATATTATTTCAATTGATGTTGACAGTCCTTCAAGAACGGAAGCAAGATTGATTGCAAATGTTTATGCTGCGGCATATTTAAATTATAATCTTGAGTTCAGCAGAAAAGGTGTTAAAAATGTCGGTGATTATTTATTCGAAATTAAAAACAAAAAATTAAACGACCTGAACAATTCGGAAGCGGCTCTGCAGGATTTTCAACAAAGAGGCGGAATTGTTTTTCTTGATGATCAGGCGAAATCTATTGTTGAACAGATTGCTACACTTGAAGCACAAAAAAATGCTTCTGAAGTTGAACTAATCACTTCAAGAAGAACTTATGATGCTTTGAAATCGGAACTTGAAAAACTTGATCCACAACTTATCACTTATGTCGAGTCTCAGATAAGCCAAAGTTATGTTGAAGAAATTCAGAAAACGATTGCTAATGTTGAAGCAGAACGTGATATGGAACTTACTATTCCAAAAGATCCTAAACTTATAGAAAAAGTTAAAAATGAATATGATGCTAAAATTACCGCTCTGAAAAAATCTCTTGATGAAAAAGTTGAATTATTAAAAACAGGCATTTATGCCGGAACTCCGGAAGAAAGAAAAGAAATTACGGCTGAACTTTTAAGATCCGGAATTTCTATTCAGTCTTCAAATGCAAGATTTAATTCACTTAGAAATTTACTCGGTAAATATGAAGGTGAATTTTCCAAATTACCTTCACAGTCTATAGAACTTGCTAAACTTGAGAGAAACAGACGTGCAGATGAAAAATTGTATTTACTACTCGAAGAGAAATATCAGGAATCTGTAATTAATGAAAAATCACAACTCGGTAATGTAAGTATTATAGATAAAGCAAGTCTTCCTATTAAGCCATTCAAACCAAACAGAATGTTGATTATGGCAGGAGGTTGCACTCTCGGGTTATTGTTAGGTTTTGGAATTGCTTTCCTTAGAAACTTTCTTGACAGAACTATTAAATCACCTGAAGATATCGAATCAAAAGGTATCAGTATGCTTGCCTGGATTCCATCAATTGAAAATCTTAAAACTAAAGGTTCTTCACTTGATGAATTCTTTGTCGCAAACAATCCAAAGTCAAAAGAGTCAGAGGCATTTAAAGCACTCAGAACGAGAATTCAATTTTCCAAACTTGACGGGAAACCGCTTCAGACTATCTTGATTACAAGTTCTGTACCTTCTGAAGGAAAAACTACCGTTGCAGTAAATCTTGCGGGTTCGTTTGCCCTTTCAGATAAAAAAGTATTGCTTATAGATTGTGACTTAAGAAAACCAAGAGTCCATTCTCTGTTTGAAACTAACCGTTTCCCCGGCTTAAGTGATTATCTCTTTGGAAAAGTTAACTTTGAAGAAATTTTAAATAAAACTAAACTTCCGCTTATGGAGTTTATCACAAGCGGAACTATACCTCCTAACCCTTCTGAACTGCTTAGTTCTCAACAGTTTAAAAATCTTTTGGATATGTTGAGAGAAAAGTATGATTATGTAATTCTTGACTCTCCTCCTTTTATTTCTGTTACTGATTCCGAAATTCTCTCACGTATTGTTGACGGTGAAGTTTTGGTTGCTCTTGCAAACAAAACTCCTATTGATGTTTTCCTGAAATCTTTCCAAAGATTGTATAGTATTGACCCTCACAACTTCCTCGGAGTTGTATTGAATAATTTCAATTATAATAATGTCTATGGTTATTATTATAATTATTACTACTACTATAATCAGGAAAATAAAAATAAAACTGCAACCAATCAAAATTGAAATAATTTTAATTTTTTATGCTTACAGATAAAACTATATTAGTTACCGGAGGAACAGGTTCTTTCGGAAAAAAATTTATAAAAACTGTTCTTAAAAATTATAATCCTAAAAAAATTATTGTTTATAGCAGAGATGAACTGAAACAGTTTGAAATGCAAACAGATCCATTCTTCTCACAATACCCGCAAAAGATAAGATTTTTTATCGGGGATGTAAGAGATTTAGAGAGATTGAAACTCGCAATGGATAATGTTGATATTGTGATTCACGCTGCGGCTCTTAAACAAGTTCCCGCTGCTGAGTATAATCCTTTTGAAGCAGTTAAAACAAACATCATTGGTGGTCAGAATGTTATTGATGCCTGTATCAGAAGTAACGTAAAAAAAGTTATTGCACTTAGCACTGATAAAGCAGCGGCACCTATCAATCTATACGGTGCAACTAAATTAACATCAGATAAACTTTTCATTGCAGCCAATAATTTCAGGGGATCAAAAGATATTAAATTTTCTGTAGTAAGATATGGCAACGTTATGGGAAGCAGGGGTTCTGTTATTCCGTTTTTTATTGAAAAGAAAAAAACAGGTGTATTGCCGGTGACCGATGAACGAATGACAAGATTCAATATTACATTACAGGAAGGAGTAAATTTTGTTTTAACCTGTCTTGATAAAATGTGGGGTGGGGAATTGTTCGTTCCTAAAATTCCGTCTTACAGAATTCTCGATGTGGCGAATGCAATCGCTCCGGAGTGTAAAATAAATATTGTCGGAGTTAGGCCCGGTGAAAAAATTCATGAAGAAATGATTACAGAAACAGATTCATTAAACACAATAGAGTTCAAAGATTATTTCGTAATTCTGCCTTCAATTCTAAGTGAACTTTGGGAAGTTGAAGATTTCAGAAAAAACAGTAACGGCTCTGAAGGAAAATTTTGTGAGTTTGGTTTTAAATATAACAGCGGAACAAATGATGAATGGCTGAGTGTGGAACAGATAAAAGATTTAATTAATAAAAATACTGATTTCGATGTCTGAGAAAAAAATCAGTTATGGAAAACAAAATATTGATGACTCTGATTTAAATGAAGTTGTCAGAGTTTTAAAAACCGATTGGCTCACCCAAGGTCCGGAAGTAAATAATTTTGAAAAGAATCTTTGTAATTATTTTGGTTCCACAAACGCAATTGCTGTTGCTAACGGAACTGCATCTTTGCATTTAATTGCTAAAGCATCAGGTTGGAATTCAGATGATACAATTATTACATCCCCCATTTCTTTTCTTGCAAGTATAAACTGTGCGTTATATTGCAATGCTAATCCAGATTTTGCAGATATAGATGAAAAAACTTACACTATTGATCCCGGAAAACTCGAAGAAAAAATTCTGCAATTAAAAAAATCAGGAAAAAAAGTTAAAGCAGTTGTTGCGGTTGATTTTGCAGGTAATGTTTGCGATTGGAAATCTTTAAAATCCTTATCTGAAAAATATAATTTCGAACTTATTAATGATTTTTGTCATGCATTAGGTGCAGAGTATTTTAATGATAAACAATATGCTGTAAAATTTGCAGAAGCGGTTAATACGAGTTTTCATCCTGTGAAGCATATCACAACAGGAGAAGGCGGTGCCGTACTCACGGACAATTCTGCTCTTGCAGAAAAAATAAAATTATTGAGAACTCATGGAATGACAAAAGATGTAAATCTGCTTGAAGAAAATCATGGTTCATGGTATTATGAAATGGTTGATTTAGGATTCAATTACAGAATCACAGATTTTCAATGTGCATTAGGTTCTAATCAGTTAAAAAAACTTGATGAGTTTTTGATTAAGAGAAGAAAAATTGCTTCTTTATACGATCAGGCATTTGCGAATATTGAAAACATAACTATTCCGTTTGTCAGACCTGAGGTTAAACACGCTTACCATTTATATCCTTTGCTGATTGATTTTGATAAATTCGGAATTTCAAGAAGAGACCTGTTTGAACAACTTGCTTCAAAAAATATATTTTGTCAGGTTCATTATATCCCAATACATTTGCAACCATATTATAAAAATAATTTTGGTTTCAAAAAAAATGATTTTCCTGTTGCGGAAAAATTTTACTCACGGGAAATATCTCTTCCGGTTTATCCTGATTTATCGGAATCCGATCAACTTTTTGTAATTGAATCGCTGAAATCAATTTTAAAAATTTAATTCAAACTTGAATAAACCTAAGATAATAATGCGTGCTGATGGAGACTCTTCCATTGGTTTAGGTCATATAATGAGATTGAGGTCTCTTGCGATATATCTTAATAATTTGGCGGAAATTATTTTCGTTACTAAGTGTAACAATCTTCCGGTAATCAACAGTTTACTTGCCGAAAATATTATTGTAATCAGTTTAGAATCAGACATCTCTATTCAAAAAGAAATTGATCTGTTAATTAATTTAAATCCTGATTGTGTAATACTTGACGGATATGAATTTGTTACATATTATCAGAATGTCCTGAAAAAAAACAAACTGAAAATAATTTCAATTGATGACGACTTTAATTCTCATTATGAATCTGATATTGTGATAAATCATGCTCCCGATGTAAACCCGGGAAAATATTCAAAAGAAGACTATACAAAACTTTTACTCGGATTGGATTATTTAATTATTAATCCGGTATTTTTAAATTGTGATATAAAAAATAAAATTCCTTTATCAATCTCCGTTAATTTCGGAGGTGCAGATTCCGGAAATTTGACTTTGAAATACCTGAAATATCTTATTGAATCGGATATATTTAAAAAAATAAATGTTATTACAGGTTCAGCAAATGTTCATTCAGATTCTATAAATGAATTTATTGCGAATATGAATTCCGGTATTGAAATAAATCACTTTCATTCAATTTCTCAAACTGAACTTGCTGAAATTTTTTGTAAATCTGAATTTGTTTTATGTCCTTCAAGTTCTGTTGCTTATGAGTCACTGGCTTCAAAATGCATTGTCATTTCCGGTATCTCTGCGGATAATCAGATTAATATATATAAAGGTCTTTCAGATTTAAACCTTATAATTAAATGTGGTGATTTTAATTCAATTCCTGAGAATGAATTTAAATCAATTGTGAAAAATTCTATACTTAATTCTGAATTTAAAAATCAGATTTTAGATAATATCTTAAGTAAATTTACTGTAAATCCTGTTCAAAATTATAGAAAACTGATTTCAGAATTTTTAGGAATAAATTAAATGCTGAATTTTAGAGAGGCATCATTGGATGATTGTGATTTGGTATATTCCTGGATTAACGATCCGTTAGTCAGACAAAATTCTTATAACTCAGATAAAATTTCTTTTGAAGATCATAAATCGTGGTTTTCAAAAAAAATTTTAAATCCGGACTCGTTGTATTTAATTTTTTCTTTTAATAATGTTCCGTGTGGTCAAGTAAGAATTGATAAAAATTCAGAAAACATCATTGGAATTTTGATTAATGAAAATTTCAGAGGAAAATCTCTTGCATCTGATA
>DOWN01000046.1:374-4525 GCA_003519545.1 Bacteroidota bacterium | reverse complement strand
TCTTTATCATTTGTTTTTAAATCAATTTCATGGGCTTTATAATATAATCGTGATGCTTCATCAAGTTTGCCAATATCTTTATATAAATTTCCAAGATTTACACTGCTTATACTAATCCCTCTCAGAAACTGAACTGATTCATTTAACTCAAGTGCTTTTTTATAATATTTAATCGCTTCATCTGTTTCTCCTAAATTCACAAAACAATTTCCAAGTTGATTATATGTCCGCCCGAGTTGAATCTCATTATTTAGTTTTTCTCGTATTTCAAGACAGCGGAATAAATTATCTAATGCAATTTTAAAATTTCCTAAACGGGAATATGTTAAACTTATATCGCTGAGGCAATTTGCTACCTCTTCGACATTATTCATCTTTTCAAAAAGTTCACGTGACTTTTCAAAATACATTAAAGACTCATTGAACCTTTCGTTTCTGAGTAAGTCTTTTCCTGTTTCTAATAAATTATATGCTTCTCTTTGAGAATTTTTCAAATTTTGAGATAATTATCCATTTAAAGATAAGAAAAATATTGTTAGAAAAAAATATATTTCTTATTTATTTACGAAGTAGTTAGATTACCCGTTTTTAAGTGATTTGTTATATCTGGAGTATAATATTAAACCTGCTATAGGTATTAAAAAATCTGTGTACATTATAATTCCTGCGTTATTTTCTGCGTAATCTCCGTGAGCGATCATTTGATATACATGACCAACGCCATCTCCGAATAGAAAAACACCGCTTGAAATTATTGTTGATAACCAAAAAGTTTTTCTGAACCAAATTCCCATTACTGCTGCGATACCGAATCCAAGATTTGCAAGACCAACTTCAGTTTGAAATGGGGAACCTGTTGGCCAGCCGATTGACTCTGCAATTTGATCCGGAATTAATAAATGACCTGCGGCTGCCAAAAGTGAACTGCCCCCTATAATAACTACAATAAAATTCAGAAGAATAATTTCAATTCTTTTTGGTTCATCTTTAAACGCTTTTTTTACCGCAAGATGAATTAAAGTTGTAACTAATGCGAGAATTATAAAAAATAATGTCATAACTTTATGTTTGAATTACTCCTGTATTGAATTTTGGGATTTCATTATTTTCATTTGCTAACTCAATGCAATAAGAAACTATTTCTCTTGTTTTAGAAGGATCAATTATTCCATCAACCCAAAGTCTCGCTGCAGCATATAAAACATTTGTCTGTTCATCATATTTCTTTTTAATCTCCTGTAGAAATTCTTTTTTCTCTTTTTCGGAAATTTCTTTTCCTTCTTTTTTCAATTGACCTAATTTTATATCCAAAAGCACATTGCTTGCCTGAGATCCTCCCATCACTGCTATCTGTGCATTCGGATAAGCAAATATAAATCTCGGATCATACGCTTTTCCACACATTGCATAATTTCCCGCACCATAACTGTTTCCCGTAATAATTGTAATTTTAGGAACGGTTGAATTTGCAACTGCATTTACGAGTTTAGCACCGTCTTTAATAATTCCTCCGTGTTCACTTCTTGATCCGACCATAAATCCGGTTACATCTTGCAAAAATAATAAAGGAATTTTTCTCTGATTACAGTTGAGAATAAACCTTGTTGCTTTATCTGCTGAATCTGAATATATAACACCACCAAATTGCATTTCACCTTTTTTAGACTTCACAATGCTTCTTTGATTTGCAACTATACCAACTGCCCAGCCGTCAATTCTCGCATATCCGCAAATTATAGTTTTACCGTATTCAGGTTTATATTCGTCAAAATCAGAATTATCAATAATTCTTGCAATTAATTCATAAGTATCATATGGCTTCGCAGGATCGTCAGCAATACATCCGTAAATTTCTTCTGTGTTATATTTTGGCAATTCAGGATTAATTCGGTCAAATCCTGCTTTATCTTTACGCCCGAATTTACTTACTAAACTTCTGATTTTTTCAAGACAAGTTTTATCATCAGGCATTTTTTCATCAGTGATTCCGGAAATTTCTGTCGTAACAGTCGCTCCTCCAAGTGATTCATTATCAATTGATTCTCCGATTGCCGCTTTTACTAAATGTGACCCCGCTAAAAAAATACTTCCCGTCTTATCAACTATTAAGGCTTCATCACTCATAATCGGCAAGTAAGCACCTCCTGCAACACAAGGTCCCATAATCGCAGCAATTTGAGGAATTCCCATTGAACTCATAACTGCATTATTTCTGAATATTCTTCCAAAATGTTCTTTGTCAGGAAATATTTCATCTTGCATCGGAAGAAATACTCCCGCAGAGTCAACAAGATATATTATCGGAAGTTTGTTCTCAATTGCGATTTCCTGTGCTCTGAGATTTTTTTTCCCTGTAATCGGAAACCAAGCTCCTGCCTTAACTGTGGCATCATTAGCAACTATAACACAGTTCCTTCCGCTGATTTTTCCTATTCCGAAAACTGTTCCCGAAGAAGGAGCTCCTCCATACTCTTCATACATTCCGTATGCGGTTAATTCTCCAATCTCCAGAAATGGTGAATTTTCATCGAGAAGTAAATTAATTCTTTCTCTGCAATGAAGTTTGTTTTTTGAGTGTAACTTCTCGATTGCTTTTGAACCGCCACCGAGAATTACTTTTTTTGAAATGCCTTCAATTTTTCTTAACAGTTCTTTATGATAATCTTCTCTTTTATTGAACTCTTCGTTTTTCTTTAGGTTTGACTTTATAATCATTTACGCGAATGCTTTTTTACTTTCACTAAGATAAACTGCTTTTTTCTTTCCTTTAATTGTATCTTTTTCTATCACACATCTTGATACATTTTCTTTTGATGGAATTTCATACATAATATCAAGCATAGTTTCTTCAAGTATTGACCTTAATGCTCTCGCACCGGTACCTCTGTTAATTGCAATTGTTGCTATTTCCTCAAGTGCTTCTTGAGTGAACTCTAAATCAACACCTTCCATCCTAAGTAATTTTTGGTATTGTTTTATAATTGCATTTTTAGGCTCTTGTAAAATTGATAACAATGCTTTCTTATCAAGCGAATCGAGTGTAGTCATAACAGGTAATCTTCCGACAAGTTCCGGTATTAAACCAAATTTAACTAAATCATCCGGCTCAACATGTTTCATAATATTATCCCGTTTGTTATCCTTTTTAGATTTTATATCCGCTCCAAATCCCATAGATGATGAGTCAAGTCTTCTTTCAATTATTTTTTCCAATCCGTCAAAAGCACCGCCACAGATAAACAAAATATTTTTTGTATTAATATTTATCAAAGGTTGTTCAGGATGTTTTCTCCCGCCTTTAGGTGGCACTCCTGCAACTGTTCCTTCGAGTAATTTCAACAATGCTTGCTGAACACCTTCACCTGATACGTCTCTTGTTATAGAAGTGCTGTCACCTTTTCTTGCAATCTTATCAATCTCATCAAGATAAATAATTCCTCTTTCGGTTTTGTTCAAATCGAAATCTGCACTTTGTAATAAATGAACTAAAATTGATTCAACATCATCTCCGACATAACCCGCTTCTGTAAGTGTTGTAGCATCAGCAATTGCAAAAGGTACATTCAGCATCTTAGCGAGTGTTTGTGCAAGATAAGTTTTTCCTGTTCCTGTCGGTCCGATTAATAAAATATTACTTTTATCAAGTTCAACATCATCAATATAATTATATCCTTTTGAATCAATTCTTTTGTAATGATTATAAACGGCAACTGATAAAGTTTTCTTTGCTCTGTCCTGACCAATCACGTATTCATCGAGAATTTTTTTAATATTTTGCGGAACGAGATTCGTTTTTAATTTATCAACACCTTTATTTTTTGAAGCGAGATTATTTTGTTTTATGATATGCATTGCAGCACCTACACAGACTTCGCAAATATAAGAATCAACACCTGAAGAATTTTCAGGTCCTTTAATCATATTAGTTACTTTATCGGCTGTTCTCCCGCAGAAAGAACATTTTGGTTGATTTCCGCGTGAATTAAAATTTTTTGCCATTTGAAATTAAATTGAAATTTTTAAGTAAAATTTTTTGAAGTGAATTTGCAGCGATATGAATTGTGATTTGAAAAGTAGGATTAATAATTAATTTCATTCACATAATAATTTGTGCGTGATGAGGGAGTCGAACCCCCACGCCTTGCGGCGCT
>DOWN01000046.1:0-245 GCA_003519545.1 Bacteroidota bacterium | reverse complement strand
ATCCTAAGTCTAGTGCGTCTGCCAGTTCCGCCAATCACGCAAACTTTAGGTAAATCAACTTAAATTAATGAAAATTAAACATTTATTAAATATAAATATAAATACTGGTACTTTAACAGAATGGCATATCTTTAAATTTTTTTCATTAATCCAAAAATTTTCTTTATAGTTTGTTTTATTAATAAATTTAGTAATATTTGGTTATGGATTTTTTAATCGTTTTTGGAAAATCAGTAATGTATTCT
>DOWN01000260.1 GCA_003519545.1 Bacteroidota bacterium | reverse complement strand
TTTTTTTACCTATCGGCTCCATAAAAAAAACAATTTTTGCTGTATTACAACAAAAATTGTTTTCATAATAATTTTAAATTTTTAGATTAATTTGCTAAAGCAATTTCACCCGGATTAAAAGATTTATCTTCTTTAGTTTTTTTCTCTTTACCGGTATCTTTTTGATTTACTAAATTTTGAATCTCTTCTTCTTTTTCCACCGGAGGTAAAGTTTCGCCTCTTAACACCATATCAATTTCTTCAGAATCAAGAGTTTCTCTTTCAAGTAATATCAAAGATAATCTGTGAAGTTTTTCAATATTCTCATTCAGAATTCTTTCAGCAGTATCCATTCCACCGGAAACAATTTTTTTAATTTCTTCATCAATAAGTATCTGAGTTGACTCTGAATAATTTTTTGAATGTGAAATATCCTTGCCAAGAAATACTTCTTCCTGTTTACTTCCGTATTTTAAAGGTCCTAATTTTTCAGACATTCCGAAATCACAAACCATTTTTCTTGCCAAATCAGTTGCTCTTTCAATATCGTTAGAAGCACCTGTAGTAAGTTCATTAAAAACAATTCTCTCAGCCGCTCTACCACCCATTGCATACGCAATCATTGCTTCGAGATATTCTTTTGAATATGAATGTTTCTCGTCAATAGGTAAATATGTAGTCACGCCTAATGCTCTTCCTCTCGGAATAATTGTAACTTTATGAACAGGATCTGCTTCCGGTATCATCTTAGCAACTAATACGTGTCCTGCTTCGTGATATGCAGTCGTTTTCTTTTCATGCTCTGAAATTATCATACTTTTTCTTTCAGTACCCATAAGCACTTTATCTTTCGCATTTTCCATATCTCTCATAGTAACTAAATCAGAATTTTTTCTTGCTGCAAGCAAAGCCGCTTCGTTAACTAGATTAGCCAAGTCAGCACCAGAAAATCCCGGAGTTCCTTTTGCAATAATATCAAGTTTTACATCTTTTCCAAGCGGAATTTTTCTTGTATGAACTTTTAAAATTCCCTCTCTGCCTTTTACATCAGGTCTGTCAACCACAACTTGTCTGTCAAATCTTCCAGGTCTTAATAACGCAGGATCTAAAATGTCAGGTCTGTTAGTAGATGCGATTACTATAACACCATTGTTCTGTTCAAATCCATCCATTTCAATTAATAACTGATTTAAAGTTTGCTCTCTTTCATCATGTCCACCGCCTAAACCGGCACCTCTGTGACGACCGACAGCATCAATTTCATCAATAAAAATTATACAAGGTGCATTTTTCTTTCCCTGTTCAAATAAATCTCTTACACGAGAAGCACCAACACCGACAAACATTTCAACAAAATCAGCACCACTGATTGAAAAGAAAGGAACACCTGCTTCACCCGCAACAGCTCTTGCGAGTAATGTTTTACCTGTTCCCGGAGGACCAAGTAATAATACACCTCTCGGAATTTTTCCACCAAGTTTTTGGAATTTACCCGGAGATTTTAAAAATTCAATAATTTCCTGTAACTCTTGTTTTGCTTCATCAGCACCTGCAACATCCTGAAAAGTAATTTTAGGAGCACCTTCATTTAACATTTTTGCTTTGGATTTACCAAAAGAAAAAATATTTCTTGAACCGTTAGCACCGCCTTGCATTCTTCTCATTATGATAATCCAAAACAAAATAATCAATATCCAAGGCAACGCACCGAGTAGTGGTCCGATCCATCCACCGTCATCTTTTTCAACAGTGATATTAACTCCTGCTTCATTCCAGGATTTTAATACGCTATCATCAATATTTGAGTAAGGTAAGAACAGATTGAATTTATCAATCGTGAAAGTTCTTCCACCGACATTAATTGCTTCGGGGGCGTTAAGTACTCCGAAAAATTCATAATTATTTTCTGCTTTTTTTACTGTAGCAGATTTAATCTTTTTCTCACTTAGAAAAGTTTGATACTGATTAAATGAAATTTCGGAAAATTTAGTATCCGAACCTTTGGTGTAAATCATTATAAGGAAAAATCCTATAAGAATTGCACTCCAACCAAGAACAATTTTAAAAACTCTGTTCCAGTTAAAATCATCACCGGATTTACCGGGTTTAATATTTTTGTTATCGTTTGACATAATTTTTTAACTCATCAGGTATATACCTTTTAAATTTCTGTATTTTTGAGCGTAATCTAAACCATAACCTACCACGAACTTATTCTCAATCTCAAAACCTGTATAATCAATTTTAAAGTCTATATTTGAAACATCAGTTTTATGTAATAAAGTTGCTACTTTTATGGAATCTGGATTTTTCTTTTTCAGTAAATTTCTTAAAAATTTAATGGTCAATCCAGTATCAACTATATCTTCAACTATTAATATATCTTTACGGGAAATGTCACAATTAAGTTCCTGTAAAATACTAATTTTGCCGGAAGATTTTTTCGAATTTTTATAACTTGAGAGTTTAATAAAATCAATCTCGAGTTCAAGTGAAATATGTTTTATTAAATCAGAACAAAACATAAATGCACCGTTCAAAACACAAATTACAACTAAATTTTTATTTTTAAAATCCTTATTTATCTTCGAACCAATCTGAGCAACTCTGTTTTGAATTGCAGTGGAACTTATATATCTCTTTAATTTCATTACATAAAATCATTTTAAAATTAAAAAACCCACCAAGCGTAAGAAACAGCCGGTGGGTTACAATTTAAGAGGATAATTTTTAATTATTCTCTTCGTCAATCATTCTTTTGTTCTTTCTGATGGCTCTTTCTTTTTCCATTTTTTTCTCAACGGAAGGTTTCACAAAAAACATTCTTCTTCTGAATTCCTTTAAAACACCTGATTTTTCGTATTTCTTTTTGAATC
>DOWN01000247.1:8394-11903 GCA_003519545.1 Bacteroidota bacterium | reverse complement strand
CTTTCACCTACAAGATCAAACGGATTAAGTTCTATGATTAATTATATGAAAAAATATGCGGAGGTTTATTCAAAAAATTAATTATGCCAAGTTTTAACATAATAAAAAAGGACGGTAAAATAGAAAGTGTTTCAGTTGATACTTCTGATGTTGATAACAAAGAAAATCAAATTGAAAATACAAACTCTGAAATTCCCGTAACTGAACCAAAAAAAGAAAAAGAAAATAAAGAAACTATTTCTCAATACCCTATTGAAGTTATTAAAGAAGAAGTTGTAAAAGTTCTAAAATTAATTTTTGATCCTGAAATTCCTGTCAATGTTTATGAACTTGGTTTAATTTATGATATAAAAGTTGCTACAAACGGAGATGTATTAGTTGTGATGACTTTGACTTCTCCTTCGTGCCCTGTTGCAGGTTCACTGCCGACCGAAATTGAAGATAAACTTAAAGAACATCCGATGATTAATGATGCAAAAGTTCAAATCACCTTTGATCCTCCCTGGGATATGAATAAAATGTCTGAAGAAGCAAAATTAGAATTAGGATTTTTATAAATGTCGATTAAATACATCCCTTTAACAGTTAAAAATAAAACAACACTCACACCGGAATCTGCATCTTTTGAACTTGAAATTCCTGACGATAAAAAAGATTTATTCAGTTATAAACCCGGTCAGTATATAGGTATAAGAGTTGTTTTAAATAAAATTGAATTCAGAAGAGAATATTCTCTTTGCAGTTCACCATATCTGAATGAACCTTTGTCATTCGCAGCGAAATATATAAACAGCGGAATAGTTTCTAAATATCTTGTAAAAGATTTAACACCCGGAGAAACTCTTGAAGTATTACCGCCTCGCGGAAAATTCTCTCCTGATTTAAACCCTGAAAACTTTAAAGTTTATTTCCTCATTGCAGGCGGAAGTGGTGTCACACCTATGTTATCGATTGTTAAATCTGTTTTAAAAGTAGAAGAACACTCAAAGGTAATTTTATATTACGGTAACTATTCTGAAAATGATATTATGTTCAGAAAAGAACTTGATGAACTCTCACGCGAACACCCGAATAAATTTTTTAAATTTTATACTCTTGAAAATTATGATTTAAACTGGAAAGGTCAAAAAGGAAAAATTAACGTACACGATTTAGGAAGAATAATAAATGATTACAGAAGCACTGAAATTAATGCGAATGAATTTTACATCTGTGGACCTTTGCCTATGATGGATCTGGCAAAAGATGAAATTAAAAAATGGAATATACCTGATTCAAAAATTAACATTGAATTTTTTACTCCACCCGTTCCTGAAGTTAACGATAAGAAAGAAATTGATTCTGTTGAACCTGACATTACCGATGAAATTCCCGATGCTGTTCATGACAGACAAGTAAAAATTACACTGGATAATGAAGATTATAATATAACTGTTAAACCGACTCAAACTATTCTTGAAGCCGCAATGGATGCAGGGCTTGATCCTCCTTATTCCTGCAGAAGCGGTATCTGCACTACTTGCAGAGCAAAATTATTTTCAGGCAAAGTTAAAATGGATGAACGTGAAGGACTTTCTGATGCGGAAATTGAAGAAGGTTATATTCTGACCTGTCAGTCTCATCCTCTTACAAATGATGTCAGTTTGGAATATATGTAATTTGATTATTCGTCTTTAACGTCTTTTAATAACTCTCTTGCATATTCAACATCTTCCGGCATTACCTGAATTTCAATCGGTCCTGTTACCGGATTAAACCCTGTTCCTATCACACCTACTCCGAATAAATTTTCTACATTCTCACCTCTTACTACATATTTTATATTAGCTTCGTCGAGTATTGATTTCACTACTGATTCAACTGCTTCATTCCCTGTTGAAAAAACTGTTACCGCTCTTTCGTTATCTAATTTATTGTGATCTATGCTCATAATATTTTAATTATTTATTTAAATTTTTAATTTTAAAAGATGTCGCGATTGCCATAACACCAAAAAATATTGAATATAACCCAAGCACCATTACAAGAACTTCCGCACCTGTTATCATATCAGCAAGCAATGCTATACCGAATAAAATTGAAATTACAGCATTGAGTATTCCAAACCATTCATTCCGTTTTGAATCTTTCATTTTAACTGAATAATAAAATTGAAACAAACCCGATATAATAGCATAAACACTGATATATAAAATTGAAGCCATAACACTCAATCCGGGAAGGAAGATAAACAAGAACCCTAACAATATTAAAAACAATCCTTCAAAGATACTGAATATCTTATCATCTGAGTCCGGCAATGTGAAACCTCCAAACAAAAGGAAAAATCCGCTCACGGCTGCGTAAACACCAAACACTAAAACCAGAGAGGCGAGCATAAGTTCGGGAGTAGCAAATGCAAGAATTCCGAATATAACAGCCAATGCACCTCTTAATAAAACAAGCCACCACGACTTTTGTAAATTTTCCATATCCCGATTTTTTGATTATTAAAAATTATAACTTTTAATTTTCATTGATTGCCAGATCGAAATTATTCCGGTAACTAACAATACAAGACCAATCAATCTTACTGTGCCAAAACTATTGGTAACAAAATCTAACCAGATTAAAACACCAAGAAGAATCGTGATTAACCCGTTCAAAATTCCTAAAAATTCATTCTGAATAATTTTTCTTATAGCAATAGAAACGATAATTTGAATTAATCCGCCCAGAACAAAAAGAAATGTTAATATTGTGATAATAACATTTGCAGACTCTTGTGTATTTTTTAATATTATTATTCCGAATACTAAATATATTACACCTTCAATAATTTTTAAAACGTTATCTGAAATCGGTTTATTTTTAAAACCGATAACAATCATCGAAACACCGACAAGTAAAATTACTGCTGCAAGAAATATCATAAACGAATTGATTACAAGTGCAGGTGTGAATATTGCAACTAAACCTAAGAGAGCGACTAAAAACCCTTTTAGTAAGAATAACGGATAATAAGACTGAATGTGTTTGTTCATAAATTAATTTTAGAAGTTTCAGAAATTATATTGTAGCGATAACTTTTAATTCTATTGCGATTGGTGTTGGCAATGAATTAATCTCAAGTGTAGTTCTGCAAGGCAAGTTATCTTTGAAATAATCAGAATAAAGTTTATTAAATATAGGAAAATCCTTTTTCATATTAGTTAGAAAAACTGTTACATCAATAATGTTTTCCCACTTACTTCCGGAATCTTCAAGTATATATCTTACATTGTTAAATACAGAATGACACTGTGTTTCTATATCGTATTCAATAATGTTTCCGTTTTCATCAAGTGTAACTCCGGGAATTTCTTTTTTTCCTCTTTCTCTCGGTCCCACTCCGGAGAGGAATAATAAATTACCTACCCGCCTTGAATGCGGATATAATCCGACAGGTTCCGGTGCTCTGTTTGAATTATATTTTGCTTGTTCTTCTGACATTAAAAATATTTTTTAATTACTTTTTTTGCTAAATATCC
>DOWN01000247.1:5022-8259 GCA_003519545.1 Bacteroidota bacterium | reverse complement strand
ATATCTTTTATTTCCGGAAGTTTGTTTTCTGTAAATCCCATTATACCCGTCCATATCATATCTATCTCAAATTCTTCCGCAGGTAAAATCATATTTATAAGTTTATTTTCCAAGTCATCTATTATTTTAAAATTATATCTGAACTGATATGACTCCTCGTTTTCAAAATCAAGATTTCTCCCTCCTCCGAATATAATTCTGTTTTTATAATTTCTGAAATAATAAAAACCTTCATCGTAATGGAATACTCCTTTTAATCTTAATCCGTCTATGGGCTTAGTTATCAATACCTGTCCTCTTCCGGGTTTTACTTTTATATCGGAAAAAATTTTTGAACTGAATGCGTTTGCACATATTACAACCTTACCGCATTGAAAAATTAAGTCTTCATGAAAAACGTTGTGAGATACAACCACCTCAGGTTTTGAATTTTTAATATTTACTTCTTTGACTTCACAACCTGTTAGAATTGTTATCCCGCGTTCCTGAACATATCTGATATAATTTTTAATTAACTCACCTGTATCAACCTGTGATTCATATTTACTGTAAACAAGTGATTTCACTTTGCCCGCATCAAATCCAAATTCAGGAATTTTATCGTTTGCCGTTTCAAATACATTTTCACCGATTATATTTTTTAACTTTTCATTAATTGAATCTATTTCGTTCAAAGCGAAAATTTCTTTTTCGGTTATCAGTTCATATCCTCCGTAGTTTTCATATCCTGTTTTTTCATCCGTTAATCTCTCTCTTAAAATTTCAATTCCTTTCAATCTGTCATAAACTAATTTTAAAGTTTCATCTTCTCCTTTAGTTTTGAAATCAGATAAAATTTCCGTTAAACTTCCAAAACACGCAAACCCGGCATTCTTTGTGCTTGCACCTGTAGGTAATATTCCTTTTTCGAGAATTAATATTTTTTGATCGGTAAATTTTTCTGAAATTTCTGATGCGACCGAAAGCCCGAGTATCCCGCTTCCGATAATTATCACATCATAATTTAAAAAAGAATTTTTTTCCCAGAATGATAACATATTAATTTATCTCCGTGTTATATAAAATATTTCCACTGTCATCAATAAATCTTGCATTAATTTTTTCCGTTTCAAAATTTAAAATCAGAAAACCTCCCGTATCTCCTTTTGCATACTTTGAAAATTTTCCTGCTCCAACAGACCTTGTATTTGAACCTGCACCGCTGACAAAATAATTTGTCTTCTTACCTGTATAAATATGTTGCATATCATGATCATGCCCCGACAAATATAAATTCACATTATGTTTTTCAAATAATGGTTCAAACTTTTCGATTAATTCAACTGTGTTACCATGATCTCCGTATGAATATAACGGATGATGCCCGCTTACAATTTTCCATTTTGCTTTTGAATTTGTTAAAACACTGTCCAGCCATTTCAGTTGCATCTCTGTCTCACCTTCCAAAACATTTTTATACTTGGAAGATTTCCTGTAAGACTCTAAAAAAGGATTCGTATCGGTATAAACAAATAACACATCAGTTGAATCATTAATTTTTACTTCATTAACAAAATACCTAGCCGGCATTTTCCATCTATTGCTTTGTTTCGAATAATCAATCTGTGCCTGTACGTTACCTCTGTAATCATGATTACCCAATACCAAATACCATGGTATTTGTAATGACTTATCCGTATAAACATTTTCAAATGATTTTTTCCAGTGTTTATCATTTAAATCTTCCACACCGTTTTCATAAAAATTATCACCGAGTGCAATTATAAATTTTATATCATTTTCTTTTGCGGATATACCCATTTGTTTGGCAACTTTTAATTGATTTTTGTTTCCTTCTCTTCCCCAGTCTCCAAAAACCAATATTGAATAACCGGATGTGAATGGATCTCCCGCTTGAGTTTTGCCCGTACAGTTATTCTGAAAAAATAAATAAACAAAAATTAAAAATATGTTTATCATTTTAATATTTAATACAAACATTTTTTGCCTCCGTAAAAAATTTCAATGCTTCCCATCCGCCTTCTCTTCCAACTCCTGAATTATTCATACCTCCAAAAGGTGTTCTTAAATCTCTTAACATCCAGCAGTTAATCCAGACTATTCCTGATTTTATCTGTGCAGCTAATCTGTTTGCTCGTGAAAGATTTTCAGTCCAAATTATTGACGCAAGTCCGTATTCTGTTGAATTTGCTATCATTAATGCCTGCTCTTCAGTATCAAATGGGATAAGTGTCACTACAGGTCCGAAAATTTCCTCCTGATTTGTTTTGCAATCAAAAGGCAGTCCGTCTATTACCGTCGGCTCTATAAATAATCCTTCAGATAATTTACCGCCAAGTTTTACAGGTCTTCCTCCGCATAATATCCTTCCTCCGTCTTTTTGTGATTGTTCTATATAATATAAAATTTTTTCATAATGTTGTTTAGATACAATCGCTCCGATTTTTGTGTCTGCTTCAAGCGGATCACCAACTTTCAATTCTTTGACTTTGCTTACGAAATCATCTCTGAATTTTTCATAAATATTTCTTTCAACCAAAATTCTTGAACCGCAAAGACAAATTTCTCCCTGATTTAAAAAAGATGACTTTACTGTGGTTTCTAACATTTCATCATACTTGCAGTCTGAAAAAATTAAATTCGGATTTTTTCCTCCGAGTTCAAGAGATAATTTTTTTAACATCGGAGCAGCAATTTTTGAAATTTCCATTCCGGTTTTTGTTCCTCCGGTAAAAGTTATAACTTTAACCTTTGGATGTGAAATCAATGATAACCCTGCTTTATTCCCGTATCCGTGAACAATATTTAACACACCTTCTGGTAATCCCGCTTCAATACAAACTTCAGAAAGCATAAATGCCGTTAATGGTGTAATCTCTGATGGCTTTGCAACTACTGTGTTTCCAGCCGCAAGTGCAGGAGCAATTTTCCACGATAACAAATACAAAGGTAAATTCCATGGAGATATTGCAGCGACTACTCCAATTGGTTGCCTCAAAGTATAATTTATTGTCGAGTTATCAGTTGAATGTGATTCACTTGAAAAGTGTGTTATTGCTGAAGCAAAAAATTCAAAATTTTTAACCGCTCTCGGAATGTCAACACTTCTTGAAAGCCATAAAGGTTTTCCGTTATCCATCGATTCTGCAAGTGCAAATTTTTCAAGTTTTATTTTTATAATCTCAGCAATCCTGAATAAATATTCACTTCTTTTTTCAGCAGATAATTCAGACCAGA
>DOWN01000247.1:3519-4809 GCA_003519545.1 Bacteroidota bacterium | reverse complement strand
GCAGGATTTGTATCGTTTATATAATTATTGTTATAAGGGGTGGTTAAAATTCCGCCTATGTAATTTTTTAATTTTTCCATTATTCATTTACAATTTCAAGTACTGTTCTGAATGCAAAAACTTTTTCACCAAACTTTTCCAAATGTTCTGCTTGCAATGCAGGTGCAAAATTTTTCTGATATTCATTCAGTTCATTCTGCGAATTACAATAATACTGTATGGCATAAGTTACTCCTTCATCAGGTTCAGGATGTAAAAGTTTCAGCATTCTGTGATCAGTGAATTTTCCGGTTTTCATAACATCAGGAATATGAGTTTTTATCATATACTCAAGCCATTCCTCTTTAACTGAATTATCTATATTTATTGTTACGTTATAAATTATCATAATGAAAGTGTTCGCCCTCCGTCAACAGGTAAATTAATTCCGTTTATGTAACATGCTTTGTCAGATGCTAAAAATGTGACCGCATAACCTAACTCCTCAGGCATACCGAATCTTCCCGCAGGTATTTCTTTTTTTAAATCTTCTTCAATTTCATTTTCATCTTTCAAAAGTTTTTTTGATTTATTTGAAATAATATTTTGAAGTCTTTGCGTAGATGTTGCACCGGGAAGGACATTGTTAACTGTTATTCCAAACGGTGCAAGTTCAAATGATAAAGTTTTTGCCCAGTTTGCTACCGCTCCTCTTATGGTATTTGAAACTCCAAGCCCTTGTATCGGTTGCTTTACTGAAGTTGAAATTATATTAATTACTCTTCCGTAATTTTCTTTTTTCATTCCATGTGAAACTGCTTTTGTTAATATCTGATTGCAAATTAAATGTCTGTTAAAAGCACAAAAGTAATCTTCAACGTTTGCATCTATTGCAAGACCGGGATTTGGTCCCCCGGTATTATTAACAAGGATATGCACCGGCGGATTGTTGTTTAAAAATTCTGTAATGGTTTTGAACAGATTATCAGAATTATCAAAATCCGCTACGAGATAACCGTGTTTCTGATTTTCATTCTTCAGTTCTTTTAAAACAGTTTTCAATCCGTCTTCATTTCTCGCTAGTAAAGTTACATTTGCTCCAGATTCTGCAAACTGCATCGCTATTGCCTTGCCTATTCCCTGCGAACTTCCGCAAACTATAGCATTTTTATTCTTTAGTGATATATTCATTATTCAACCGGTTTTACTTTTAATGTTAAATTGTTTCTTTCCGTTATCTCAACTGTTGTTCCGCGATCAATATAAAATTCAGAATCGGCTTCCCATATTGACCCGTTAAATTCAACTTTT
>DOWN01000247.1:0-3415 GCA_003519545.1 Bacteroidota bacterium | reverse complement strand
CAACTTTTCCTTTAAGTGAATTAGGTTTTATTTCATTTATTACGATACATTTTTTACCGATGAATTCATCTTTCAAATCTTCTTTGTTATCAATTTTTCCTTTGAATAATTTACTGAAATATTTTCTGAGAAATGCTAAACACAATAACGAAGACGAAAGGAAAATTAAAATTTGTACCGGCACAGAATCAATTCCGGTAAGAAAAACTATTATTGAAGTTATTAAAGCACCAACTCCAAAAAAGAAAATAACAAATCCCGGTAAAACTAATTCGGACAATAAAAGCACTATACCAATTATGAACCAGACTAAAGATAATATTTCTATTTCATTCATCTTTTTCTTTCTTCCTGATTTATATTTTGATTGTTTGACTGATTTGTATTTGTAAATATCTTACCGATTGTTGCCACCATTCCCGAAACATCACTCAAGTTAGACGGAATTATTAATGTATTATTTTTCTGTGCAAGTTTTCCAAACTCATTTAAATATTGTTCTGCTATTCTTAAATTCACAGCGTCTTCTCCGCCTTTATCATTGATTGCATTTGCAATCTCTCTGATACCTTTGGCTGTAGCAAATGCCACACGTTCAATTTCCTGTGCACGACCTTCTGCTTCATTAATTCTTTTCATTTTTTCACCCTCTGATTTTGCTATCGCTTCCTGTTTCTCACCTTCCGCTCTGTTAATTCTTGCTTGCTTGTCACCTTCTGACTCTGCAATCAAAGCACGTTTCTCTCTTTCCGCTCTCATTTGTTTTTCCATCGCATCTTTTATACTTGCAGGCGGATTAATATTTTTTATTTCATATCTTATCACTTTCAATCCCCAAGGTGCCGATGCTTTATCAATATTAGAAACTATTGAAGCATTGATTGATTCCCTCTCTTCAAATGTTTTATCAAGTTCAATTTTACCTATTTCACTTCTCATTGTTGTCTGAGCCAATTGAATCGAAGCAAATGCATAATCATTTACTCCGTATGATGCTTTAACCGGATCAATAACTTGCAGATATAAAACTCCGTCAACTTCAACCTGAATATTATCTTTTGTTATACAAGATTGTGGCGGCACATCCATTGCCATCTCCTTTAATGAATGTTTATATGCAACTCTGTCAATAAAAGGAATTAAAATATGAAAACCTGCATCAAGTGTTGCACTGTATTTTCCAAGTCTCTCAATAATAAATACCGTTTTCTGTGGCACTACTCTCGCAGTTTTTAAAAATAAAATTAAAATAAAAAATGCTAAGATAATAATTGCTACGTATTCCATAATATTATTTTTTATATGTGAAATAAAATCCTAATTCTTTTTTAAGAGATTCAGGTAACTCAGGTCTTGATGAACTCGGAACAAGATATGTAGATAAGTCAAACAAATCTCTGAATACTTTATGTTTCTCTGCAGTTTGTAATAAGTAATGATGTCCGGAAGAACCTCCGGTGCCTACTTTCGCACCTATCATTCTATGTACCATCAATGCATGTTTATACCGCCAGGTTGTAAAGTTTTCATCTATATCTACACAGTAATTTAAAAATCTGAAAGGTAAATGTAATATCGGTTCGTCACGGTATAAATTTATAAACAATGCGGCAAGAAATGCTTTGTGTGAAAGTTTTCTTTGCCCGTTTTTTACAAGTTCATTATATTTATCTTCTTTTATAATGCATCTGAAGTGTTCAATTGTTTTTTCAAATTCTTCAAGTTGTTTTTTCTTTTTTTCTTCACTTAAACTCGGATTCTTTTCTATAATTTCTTTATCAAGTAACAGTTGTTCTTCAATGCAGTCTTTGTATTTTTCCCAAAAACTGAAACCTTCAAGATTTAGAAACGGTGTTCGCGATAGCCAGTCATCAATAAGTTCAAGAAATGATTTTTCTTTTTCAGAATCTTTGAGAATTCCCTGATGCTCGTTTGACACTACTGAATAATAACTTTTATTATTATATGTAATTCTTGAGTCAGGTCTGAGCCCGAGTTTATTTTCTATAATTCTGAACTGAACACTCTGAAACCCGGATGCAGGAACAAGAAAATCTCTGAAATCTAAAAAATCAAGTGGAGTCATAGTTTCCAATACTGAAATCTGTTCAATTAAAAGTCTCTGAATTGCTGTTATCCTTCTGAGTCTTGCTACACATTTCCCAATTTTTGTTTCTTCTATTTCCTGTGTAGCAAACATCTCCATTACCGAATCAAGTTCGAATAAAATCTGTTTGAACCATAATTCATATGCCTGATGAACTATAATAAATAACATTTCATCGTGAGCATGTAACTCATATTCATCACTTTTTAGATTCTGTGCATCAAGCAGTTTATCAAGTTGCAGATAATCTGAATAATAAATCGGTGGATAAGTCTTTTTCATCTTAAAATTAGTTTTATTTTATAAAATAAAGTTATTGGAATTATAATTATAGTATAAAAAAGAGTTTATTAATTAGTGTATTATTTATTAAAAATTATCAATAATTTTAGTTATGGAATATATAATACCGGTTTTAATAGGAATTGGACTTGCTGCAGCATGCGGATTCAGGGTTTTCGTTCCATTACTATTGCTTAGCGTTTTCTCGCATACCGGTTATATGACACCTTCTGAAGATTTCGTTTGGGTAGGTACAGTTCCCGCTTTGATTTGTTTTTCCGTTGCTACTTTATTGGAAGTTGGAGCATATTATATTCCCTGGCTTGATAATTTATTTGATTCAATCGCAACACCCCTTGCTGCAATTGCAGGTATATTCACTTCATTAGCCGTAATCTCAGATCTTGACCCAATGCTTAAATGGTCAACAGCAGTTATTCTCGGAGGTGGTTCGGCTTCTCTTTTTCAGATATTAACAGTAAAAGCACGGGCTGTTTCTTCAACCATTACAGCGGGTTTTGGAAATTTTATTGTTTCAACAGTTGAATTATTTATTTCAATTGTTGTATCCTTACTTTCAATAATTGCACCTGTTATCGCTATCACTACTCTTATAGGATTAATAATCATTTTAATTTATTATATAAGAAAGCACATCAAACAAAGAAGAAATAAACCTACTGTAATCAGGCAGTAATATATTTAAGTTTTTCTGTTATGATAAAAAATTATAAATCGGAATTGAACATTTTATTATCAAAGAAGAAAAAAGAAATTCCGACTGTATTTTCTGTGACCGCTTATAAAAATATAATTGAAACACTTAGAGAAACTCCGCAAAAAATTTCATTACTATCAAAAAAATTTGACAATAAAACTTCTCTAACTCCTGTTATAAAAGGTAAATGGTCGTTTAGAGAAACTCTCATTCATATTTTAAATATTGAAATTTTAATTTACACAACAATATATCCTGCATATTTGCTTGAAAAACCTATTGTCTATCCGCTCCACGCAGAGCGGGAT
>DOWN01000308.1:2386-3657 GCA_003519545.1 Bacteroidota bacterium | reverse complement strand
TTTATTTAGAGAATTTACAATGAATAATGAGAGTAATAAAAAGGGAAATAAATTTGAGATATGTCCTGTTTGCGGGATGAAAGTGAAGTTTATTTTTGTTCACGGGCATTATCAGTGTCCGAATTGTAAACAGGTGGTAAGTTCGTGTTGTGAGAATGAGAATCCAGAGCAAAATAAAAGTGAAACCGGAGAAACAAAGAATTCTTCAAAAAATATTGACAGTGATAATAATGAATAATTGTATTATATTTGAATAACCGCAAAATAACGGAGGTTAAAAAAATGAAATCAATTAAATTATTTGCAATAGTTCTTTTATTAGGGCTATCAACACGATTATCCGCTACAACCTGGTCAACTCTTAATACGGGTACTCAAAATGATTATTGGGGTATAAAATTTTTAAATGAAACAACAGGATTTGCAGTTGGTTCAAATGGAAAAATTATAAAAACATCAAATGGTGGAAACACCTGGATTAATATCCCTTCAGGTACTTCAGCATTATTATTCAGTATAGATTTTAATAACAAAGGCACGGGAATTATCGTAGGAGATGGTAAAATGGTTTTGAGATCGACAAATTATGGGGACAGTTGGTATGTAATAAATTTAGGGGCAGGTCAAAAAATCAGAAGAGTTAAATTTGTTAATGATAATTTAGTTTTTGGTGTTGGAGATCCGGGAGTAGTTTATAAATCAACAGACGGTGGAATAAACTGGACATCAACAGCAACCGTATTTACCGGTGGAATAAAAGGTTTAAGTTTTATGAATGAAAATGATGGGATAGTCGTAGGATTATCAGGAAGTGTTTTTAAAACATCAAATGCAGGAATGAATTGGAATTTGGTAAACATACCTGTCTTACACACACTTGAACAAATTGATTTTAATAATGAATCAATTGCAATTGCAGTCGGATATGAAGGAGCAATTTATAAAATAAATAATGGGGATTGGCAGAATATTCCTTCTATAACATCAAGTTGGTTATTTGGAGTTGAATTTGCAAATAATAATGTTGCAATTGCAGTTGGCAGTCAGGGTAAAATTATTAAAACGACTAATGCAGGATCAACTTGGGTTAATACTTATTCAGGTGGCGGATCTTTCTATGATATATCTATAGTAAACGGAAACGTCGGTTATGTTTGTGGAATGTTTGGCATGATTTTAAAATCAGAATCTATTACATCAATAAGTAATGTAAGTAATACAATTCCTGAAAAATTTAATTTAGGACAGAATTATCCGAATCCATTTAATCC
>DOWN01000308.1:0-2182 GCA_003519545.1 Bacteroidota bacterium | reverse complement strand
TATCAAGCGGAACTTATATTTACAGAATGATTTCCGGGGATTACATTGAAACAAAAAAAATGAATTTAATAAAATAATAATTCAGCCCATGTGGTGTAATGGATAGCACTACGGATTTCGGCTCCGTCAGTCAGGGTTCGAGTCCTTGCATGGGTACTAAAAAATATTAAAAAAATTTAATGAGTTTAAGTATCATTTTTATTTCTTTTGCTGCTTCTGCTGTCATTCTTATACTTTTTTCACTTGTAGGAATGAAAATGAAACACAATGGTGATTAATTATCTGTAGTTACATCAAGTCAACCGGATCAATATCAATAATATATTGAAAATTTCCTTTTAGGGAATTTAAATACTCTTTTGTCATTTCCAATATTTCATGTAAATATTTTCCACTTATATCATTTGATTTAGGTGATTTTATAAGCAGATGATATCTGAATTTATCTCTTAGTTTATAAAACAANNCAAACAACGGTTGACCGGGAGGTAAAAGTTTTAATTTTTTAGATTTATCATTTGCGGAAATAAAATTAAAAATTTCTTTTATTCTGCTCTCCGCTAATAATTTCTCTTCCGATTTAATTTCAATCAATACAAGTCTGCTGAACGGAGGATAATCTGCCTGTTTACGGGTTATCAATTCGTAGTTATAAAAACCGATATAATTATGATTTTTAATAAACTCAAAGACTTTAAAGTCGGGATGATTAGTTTGGATTAAAACCTCCCCTTCTTTATCTGCCCTACCGGATCTACCCGCGACTTGAGTGAGAATCTGAAAAGTTCTTTCACCCGATCTGAAATCCGGATTTAATAAACCGATATCTGCATTAACTACGCCGACTAAAGTAACGTTTGGGAAATCAAGACCTTTTGATATTAACTGAGTTCCGACGAGAATATTAATTTTTCCTTCATAAAATTCTTTGAGAACATTTTCGAAATATTTTTTAGAAGAGACTAAATCGGAATCGAGCCGGACTGTGTTAGCAGAAGGAAAAAGTTTTTGTAATTCTTCTTCGACTTTTTCAGTTCCTGCACCCTTATGAATTAATCTGTCAGATTTGCAGTTTGAACATTTTGAAATCATCCCTTTTGAGAAACCGCAGTAATGACATTTCAATAAATTCAGACTTTTATGAAAGGTTAGTGAAATTGAACATCGAGGGCAGAACTCAACCTGACCGCAGTTTAAACATTCGATATAAGAATGAAATCCTCTTCTATTTTGGAGTAAAAGCACCTGTTCATTTTTTGAGAGACGTTTATCAATTTCAATTAAAAGTTGTTTTGAAATAAAACGTAATCTTATTTTGCTGATGAAATTTATAAAATCATCTATAACTTTGCCGGGACTTGAATTTAAAAATTCATCAACCTGTTCTTTATCTGTTTTTTGTGTATTAACAATTTCAATATCGGGAGGTTTAATTTCAGTAGCACGTTTATTTAATGTCAGTAATTTATATTTTTTAATTTCAGCGTTATAAAAACTTTCGATGGATGGAGTTGCCGAACCGAGAATTACAAGTGAGTTATTAAATTTAGCACGGACAACAGCAATATCTCTGGCGTTATATCTCGGGGAGTTTTCCTGTTTATAGGACGGATCATGTTCTTCATCAACAATAATTGTTCCGATATTTTTCAGAGGGGCAAAGATTGCTGACCTTGCACCTATGATTATTTTTAATTCATTGTTTAAAATTCTATCAAAAGTATCAAGCCGTTCACCTTGAGATAGTTTGCTGTGAATAACACCGACGATATCTCCGAAACGTTCTTTAAAACGTGAGATTAACTGAGGGGTAAGAGATATTTCAGGGACTAATACGATAGCGGTTTTACCATTTTCAATTTGATCTTTTATAACTCTTATATAAATTTCAGTTTTACCGCTTCCTGTGATACCGAATAAAAGAAAAGGAGTTAAATCATTTTGGTTTGCTGATTCTTTAATTTGATTTAAAACTTCTTGTTGAGATTCATTCAGATTAATTTCGCCTGCTTTGAAAAAATCAAGTTCCTGTCTGTCTCTATAAATTCTTTTTTCTTCCGCTTTAATTAAATTTTTTTCAATTAAAGAATTGTATGCAGATGAAGACAAACCTGTTAGTTTAATGAAATCAGGTTTTGCAACATTATTATTTTTTATTAAAAAATTTAAGGCAGATATTTGT
>DOWN01000307.1 GCA_003519545.1 Bacteroidota bacterium | reverse complement strand
CTTTATGAGAGTGAAGAAATAAACAATAAAATAATTGAGGTTAAAAATCTCATATTAAATAATTTAGATAATTTCAGCCGGGAAGAAAGTTTTAATTTATTCATACATTTATTTAACGGGATTAATATTAATAAATTAAAAACAAATATTGATTTTTCTGAAATAGAATTTGAAATTACAATGAATATGATTGAAAATAATCTTATAGAATTTAACGGTGTAATAGATACGGGTTGGTTTAGAGGTTTATTTTTTAAAATTTATAATGCACGGAAATATGATGTAGCCAAGTGGTATTTAGAATCTTACAAAAATAAAATCAACAGTGAAGATAAAGAAAGTATATCAAACCACTTAAATGCATTAATATCATTTGGGATAAAAAATTATGATGAAGCACTAAAATATCTTGAGATGGCGAGTTACAATGGAATTAATGATAAATGGCTTGTAAAAAATTTATTTTTAAAAATTTATTTTGAAACGGGAGAATATGAACGGTTTAACTACGTTGCTGATAGCATCAGGCATTTAATAAAAGATAATAATGTATGGAATGAAAACATAACATCACCAATCAGAAATTTTATAAATTTAACAGACAGAATTTTTAAAATTAAGATTGGTGACAGGTCAGAAAATTTAGATGAAATTAAAGATAAAATAGAAAAGACGGAAATGATTGGTAGGAACTGGCTTTTAGAAAAAACGGAAGAATTAAAACTTGAATTGAGACGCGATAAAAATAATATTTCTTAGAGTATCATAAAAACTGACACTCTAAGAAATGTTTAATAGAGATGCAAAATTTTATTTGTTACTGAAGAATTCAGTCCAGGGTTGGCTTGGTCGGCTTTTGAGATAACCTTCCTGCCAGTTCCATTGAGGGTTTTCTTTCAAGAATTTAGGAGCATCAAATTCAACGCCGTCCGCTCTTCCAAAAATTCCCCACATATTTAAATCTTTTGCTAAATCAGTTGTAGTTACTTTTCCTTCAACTGAACCTGCGGGATAAAAAGGGATATTCCATACTGCGTTTGGATCACTGACGTAATACATCGGGTCAGAGTCATAATGAGAACAAATTGTTCTTGAAGACGGATTTATTTTTTGAAGATAAACATCATAAGTATCAGCGAGAAGTGTTTTTCCGATTGAAGCGTCAATCTGTCCATAATATTGATTTAATACTTGAGGCCATCTTGTTCTTCTTGCCCCTGTTTGTTGTCTTATATCATTATATCCGACATCGGTACACTCAAGATTTCTTATTTGAGGATCATCGGGAGCATTATCACCAAAGAAATATCCGTTGTTTTTTTTCTTAAGACTTGTATAAATTAAACCCTGTTCGTAGTCTGCGATTTCATTTGTTTTTATATCCCCTATTAGCCACATATTGGCATACCCACCATTATTTTTATTATCCATAATCTGAACCCACTCATCAATGCTTGAGGCGTATTGGGAAGCGTTTCTTGCACGTATGTATTCCGGAACTTTTGTAGTATCATAGCCCTGAAAACCAACGATTGTAGTTTCAAGAATTACAAGCCCTCCACCTGTTACCCAAAAGTCAGTCATACTTGCAATCCAACCGGGACAAGTTTGCATAACAATTTTATGACCATTGGTTGGAGTAATTTCGACTATTGCATTCATATATTGACCATTCCAAAATTCAGTAAATGAAGTATGTCCGATAACAATTTTTCCGTCTTTAGTAGCATCACCTGTTGCAATGAAACCGCTGCAATGAGATTTTGCGAAAGCACCGTTTGGAGCGGAGTTAGCATAAATCGAAATGACTGTGGGCCACCAATATCCTGTCATTTCCATATATGCATTATATCCAATTACTTCATCAAGAGTAGTCGGGACACCTGCTTTTGTGAAGCCGGAAGCGATACCGCTCATTTCGTCGAGAAATTCCTGAGGGATTTTTGGTTTGTGAATTCGGGCAGCACTCATTACAAAAAATTCATAACTCATACCGGTAGTTTGGATGGTCATTGCTTTATAAGTTCTGATAGCGTCAGCATATTCGATTGCAGTGAGATAGCCATATTGAAAACCTCTTTCGAAAGGTTCACCTTTGATTTTAATGTGCATCCATCCGTTTATATCAGTTCTGCTTGCTGATTTCATCCAATTTTGTTCCTGAGGAGTTAAGGGAATTTTTTCTTGGGAATAGGATGAAAGGTTTAAGGATAAAAAAACAAATAAAAATAAAAACGAAACATGGGAAAATTTAGTTTTCATAATTTTGTTTTGATTTAGTAAAAGTTAGGAATGTTATAGTTTATAAATATAATTTTATTTGAATAAATAATCAATTGAATGTAATGAAGGGATTGGAGTTGAAAGGTTTGGGGATTTGGAGGTAAGGCTTCACCACGAATCCCGCCAAGTCGGGACAGGTTAACACGAATTAAGCGGATTGCACGAATGAGGGTTATAAAAATTTAAATTAAGTTGGTGGATTTAATAATCGCAGGAGTCCCTTGCAGGAGACTCCTGCTGGAGAGGTAGAATAGAGATTGCGGGTTCCCGACACATCGGTGCAAGCTGGTTGCGAGCTCCCTTCTCGTTCGGGTAAACAAGATGATATTAGGAATTTAGGATGACAGATTGCTTTAAAAGTTGATTTATTCTGTAATGATATGGAAATAATTAATTTTTGAAATTTAAATTTATTATATTATTGTTATAAAATATAATAATGGAAAATTTAAACAAATTAGCCGGTTTATTTTCTCTTTCCTCCACAAAATTTCAATTTTTAAAATTTATATTTCTTTTTCTGATAATTTTTTCAGGAATTAAGACTATTAATGCACAATGGGTACAGCAGACCAATGCGACAGGGTTTTATTTGCAAGATATTCATTATGTTAATTCGAGTGTGGGATATGCTGTAGGAGAAGGTGTATCAAAAACTACGAATGGTGGAAATAATTGGGTATTGGTTACAGATCCTTCACCATCGTTTACAGAAATTGCAGTTCATTTTATTGATGCGAATACAGGATTTGTAGGAAATGATGGAGTTAGCGCTACTACTAACGGAGGAGAAAATTGGGTTAGTACATTAAGTGGAGTGGGTGTCAATGATTTTAGTTTTATAAATTCTACTACAGGTTGGTTTGCAACTCAAGTTGGACGAATCTATAAAACAATTAATGGTGGTGTAAGTTGGTTTATGCTCGTAGATTTAGCACCACATTTTCAATCAATAATATTTGTTAATTCAAACACCGGTTGGGTTTGTGGAAACGGTGGTGTGATTTATAAAAGTACTGATGGAGGCGGAAGCTGGAATTCACAAACTTCCGGTGTTGCTGCTGATTTAAGAAATATTACATTTTCTGATGTGAATAACGGATATGCAGTTGGAAATGGTGGAACTATTATAAGAACAACTAATGGAGGAGATAACTGGTCAGGTGTTACGACCCCGAGCGGTAATAATTTAAATAAAACTTATTTTTTCAGTTCAGATTTAGGCTATATTTCAGGTTATGATGGAGTCTATATCACGACTAATGCCGGTACAAACTGGATGGAAATTTCACCAGATGGATTCAGCGAATGGAGAGGTCTTGATTTTGTATTTCCCAATATATTAAATGCCGGTGCATTCAGGCTATATCAGTCACAGACTGCAGGTTTGCATTTGCCTGCAGCGACGAATCTTACCGCGACTGCGGTTTCGAGTTCACAGATAAATTTAACATGGACTGATAATTCAGTTCATGAAAGTCATTATTTTATAGAGCGAAGTACGAATGGGTCGAGTTGGACATTGATTGATTCTGCTACTTCAAATACAACTTCATACAACGCGACGGGACTTGCGACCGGTAGCGGATATTATTTCAGGATTTATCCTAAGTATTCGATCTTTACAGGAGGTATTACCACGACACCGGTAGTTTATTCGTTATTACCAACACCAACAATTACTTCTCCTGATAACAATTCATTTTATACATCTACAGGTGCAGTTGTTGTTTTATTCTGGGATTTTGTTCCTGGTGCTTTAAATTACAGAGTGGATGTTGCGACTGATTCATTATTTTCAAATATTGTATTCACTTCAAATGATTTGGGACTGAACTTTAAAATTATACCTGACGGTATAAATCAGAATGCGACAAGGTATTACTGGAGAGTAAGATGCAGTAATGCTAATACGCAGAGTTTATATACACAGTGGAGAACATACAGGATACAACTACCGAACTGGGGTAGTAATGTTTCAACGGGGAATAATTTATATTATTTTGCAAATTCAACAACAGGTGCAAATCCTTCCCCATCGAAACCGAGTTTTAACTGGAGAGATACGACGGGAAGTACTAATCTGATTGTAAATCAATCAGGAACAACAACTAACGGATCAATTGATAACGGAGTTTTTTATATACCAAATGTATTTGGAGGAAACAGCACAAGATTATTCGGGACAGATTATACGAATATTTTTATTGGAACAAACGGATTGATATCATACAGTTTTTCTGATTTTTCAGGTTACAATGATCCGCCGAATACAGGATTACCAGTATCAGTACCGACAAATTCTTATTTTGGTTTTTGGGGAGATTTATGGTATCAGGAGGCATCGATACCGGGAAGACTTTGTTATAAACTGACATCAAATGAGTTAATAATTACATATTCAAAAGCGATTTTGAAAAATATAAATAATACTATTGATACGGGAAATTATATTTCGTTTCAGGTGATAATAAATCATGCTGCATCACACTCGCAGAATTCAAAAGTTGAATATATGTATAACTTTGATGAGAGTGGGACGGCATTTAAGACGAATTATACAAACGGAACATTACGGGCACATTTAATTGGACTTCAGGGAGGTGATGATGTAAATCAGACATTTACTTACAGACATTTTAATACTGCACAGGCATTGAGTTATGCCGGACCAGTGTTTGGTTCAAATCTTGCGCTTGCAATGGCACCTAATAACACTTCATTGCCTGTGAATTTGGTATCGTTTATTTCGAGTGTGAACGGAAATAATGTAGATTTAAACTGGACGACGAGTAATGAAGTAAATAATGAGGGATTTGATATAGAGAGGAAAGGTATAGGTGCTTCAGGAAGTGGTGATTGGGTGAAGGTGGGATTTGTTCAGGGGAATGGGAATACGAGTGAGACGAGGGATTATTCATACAGTGATAAAGGATTGGCGTCGGGGAAATTTGCTTACAGGTTGAAACAAAGAGATTACAATGGGAATTTTGAATATTTTGAGCTGACGAATGAAGTGATTATCGGTGTTCCGGAGAAATTTAGGTTATCACAGAATTATCCGAATCCATTTAATCCGGTGACGAGGATAAGTTTTGAGATTCCGAGTAGGGCGAATGTGAAATTGAATGTATATGATGTGACGGGTAAACTTGTTTCAGAGATACTGAACAGAGAGATTGATGGAGGATATTATGAGTATGAATTTAATGGAAGTAATTTATCGAGTGGGGTTTATTATTACCGGCTTGATGCGGGAAGTTTTACTGAGACGAAGAAGATGTTGTTGGTGAAGTAAGGGTTTGATTTTGGGGTTTGATGGGGATTAGAATAATCGGGTTTGTAATTCGAAAGAGTCCGCAAAACAGGAATTTGTTTACTTCACCACGAATCCCGCCAAGTCGGGACAGGTTAACACGAATTAGACGAATTGCACGAATTATTTTGATTATCATTATATTACGAGATTGCGGGTTCCTGACACGTCGGGATAAACTAAGTCCGCAATGACATATGGTAATGAGATTGATGGATTTGATATTCGCAGGAGTCCCTTGCAGGAGACTCCTGTGGGAGTGGAAGACTCAACACGAAAAAGAAAGACTCACCACGAAAAG
>DOWN01000196.1 GCA_003519545.1 Bacteroidota bacterium | reverse complement strand
CAGTGCTGTAAAATTTTGTAGTGTTTATTTCTTTTTTATCAAGGTTCATAACCGTTGAAAAAATATAATTCAACTCGACAAAAGGAACACCTTCATAACTTTTTATTTTTGCAATTGCGGTGTAATATTTTTTATTATCTTCTGTATATGTATCAGTAACGCTGAAATCAACTTTTCCCAGTTTGATAAATCCGTAATAAACTTCATACACCAAGACTTCGCCTACTTCGAGAATTTTTTCTTGTGAGTAAATATTCTTTGAGTAAGTGAAAAATGATGAAACTATCAATATGTAAAGGGGAAATTTCATTCGCATTAAAAAAAGACCCGCGTTCACGGGTCTTTTAGTATTTTCTATATTTTCAATTTCTTTACTTATTTAGATTTGCAAGTTTAATTGCGTCATCAAAAAGTGTTATCGCTTTTTTAAACTGATCATCTGTATGAATAAACACCGCATAACTTCCTTCATTTCCCCATATATCTCTCGCAATTTGAGATTTTATTGCAGTTTTCAAATAATCAACATCTCTTTGAAAATCTGCATCATTATAAGGCACATTTTTTTGATTAGCGAGTTCAATCAAACCGTTTAACATAGCCTGATCTACTTCAAATCTGTCTCTGAAATTATTATAGTTTGAATATCCCGACTCAATATTTTTTCTGTTCTGTTTCATATAGTTCTCTACATATTCATAAATCAAATTTAATCTTCTGAGTTGAACTGTGTATAAAGCCAGTGTGTCAAGTCTTACGATATAATCAGGTGTAATTCCACCACCGCCATAAACTGTTCTACCGCCAAAAGTTTTGAATACAGGTCTGTTGGTATCTTTAGTATCATTCTGATGGAAGATATTATCACCTTCAGTCATTTCCTCAAGTAATGCATTTTTATAAGTATTTCCGTCATAAGGTTTTTGAATAAGTCTTCCGACAGGTGTGTAATATTTAGCAGTTGTAACTCTGAAAGCAGATCCGTCTGATAAATCAAATTGTCTTTGAACCAATCCTTTTCCGAATGTTGTTTCTCCGACGATTAATCCTCTGTCCCAGTCCTGCACAGCACCCGAAACGATTTCACTTGCCGAAGCAGAACCGCCGTTAACTAATACTACTAATGGCACATCTCCATATGGTCCGCCCTGTGAATCATAAGTTTCGTTAAATTCATTTACTCTGCTTTTTGTATAAACAATTTTTCTGCCTTTTGGAATGAACAAAGAAGCCATTTTAAATGACTGATCTAAATAACCTCCCGGATTGCCTCTTAAATCCAATAAGAGTTTTTTCATTCCCTGGGCTTTTAATTTCTCAAGTGCCTGTACAAATTCATCATAAGTTGTAGCGGCAAATCTTGATACTTTTATGTATCCGATTCCATCTCCATAGATGAAGGAAGCGTCAACACTGTATAAAGGAATTTTATCTCTTGTAATTTCAAATTCTAATGGTTGAGGATTTCCTGCTCTGTTAATAGTAACTACAACTTTAGTACCTTTAGGACCTCTTAATTTTTTAGGAACTTCTTCCCTGGCAATTTTTACAGCCGAATTACCGTCAATTTTTATGATTTTATCACCGGCTTGAATACCAAGTTTTTCAGATGGTCCGCCACTTATAGGTGAAACCACTGTCAAAGTATCGTTAATAACATCAAACTCAACTCCGATACCTTCAAAACTCCCCTGAAAATCTTCGTTAACTCTTTTTAACTGTTCAGCATCAATATAAACAGAATGAGGATCTAAATCTGCCAACATACCTTTGATTGCTTCTTCAGTTAATTTTTGAGAATCAACATCATCAACATAATATCGTGAAGTGATATTTAATACCTCACTGAATTTTTTTATCTGCCCGCTGATTTTATCGTCTGAACGGACATCCTGAATTTTCATTCCGATAAATACACTTAATGCAATCAGAACTATAACTACAGGTATAAATATTTTTTTATTATTCATACTATTCTTTAATATATTTTTAACATAAATCGGGGAAAATTGTTTCATTTTTAAATTATTTTAAAATTCCCGCAGACATTCTTTGCTTAGTCTGTTCAAAATTTTCTAAAACTTTTTTAACACTGTTTTCTGAAACTTTCAAAAATGTGTTTGGTGATACACCTATCCATACAATGAAGACTAAAATAGGAATTATTGAAGCAAGTTCCATTTTAGATATATCCTTCATTGATTTATTTTCTTCTTTATCAAGTGGACCTAACATAACTCTCTGAAACATCCATAACAAATAAACAGCCGAAAGAATTACAGCAGTTGTAGATATTATTACGTACCAGTTAGAACCAAGATTCACAGAGTTAAACGATCCAATCAATACAAGAAACTCACCAATAAATCCGTTTAATCCGGGAAGACCGATAGATGAGAAAACTACTATCATAAAAATTACTGAAAAGACAGGCATTACTTTCATTACACCGCCAAATTTTGCAATCTCTTTTGTGTGTCTTCTCTCATATATCATTCCTACAATCATAAATAAAGCACCGGTTGATAAGCCGTGATTTATCATTTGAATTACACTTCCCTGCATTGCTTCCTGAGTCAGTGCAAAAGTACCTAAAACTATAAATCCTAAGTGACTGACTGAAGAATATGCAACCAATTTTTTCATATCTTTCTGAACTATTGAGAGCAAAGCCCCATAAACAATACCTATAACTGCTAAAGTTGCTATGTAAGGAGTTAAAGTTACAAATCCGGCAGGAAATAAATTTAAAGAAAATCTTATTAATCCATAAGTTCCCATTTTGAGAAGTAATGCTGCAAGGACAACCGAACCTGCTGTAGGTGCCTGAACGTGTGCATCCGGCAACCATGTATGGAAAGGAAATAAAGGGACTTTTATTAAAAAACTTAATGTGAAAAGTATAAATAAATAAGTTTGAATATCAACAGGAAGGTTGGCAGATACACTTGAAAGTTGAGTTAAATCAGTGCTGAACATTCCAAGATAAGGGATACATAAAATTCCCAGCCATACAATTCCAACGAGTAATAAAACCGATCCGAACATAGTATATAAGAAAAACTTTACAGTCGCGTAAATTCTGTTTTCTCCTCCCCAGATACCAATTAAGAAATACATTGGTATTAAAATGAATTCCCAGAAAACATAGAAGAGAACAAGGTCTAAAGAACAAAATACACCGATTAAACCTCCGAGAAGTATCAATAAAAGGAAGTAATAATTTTTTAAATTTTTCTGAACGGTATTCCATGAAGCGATTATACATAAAGGCATCATAAATGTGGATAACACTATTAGTAATAACGATATTCCATCAACGCCTACATAATAAAAAGTGTTGAAGACCTGAATCCACTGGAATTTTTCAACAAACTGATAATCACCTGAAGCGATGTTAAATGAAAAATATAAGAATAGCGAAGCAACAAACGTAATCAATGTTACTATTAAAGCATATCCTTTAATTAATTTTTCATTTTCCTTTTTAAAAAATAAAATTGGCAGAGATGCCAGAATAGGTAAAAAAATTAAAATAGAAAGTATATTGTTCAATTTTATCCGGTTTAGATTCTACAATATAATTATTGCAATTTTTAGATTTAAGTCTAAATATTAAATACTAAAATAATTTAATTGCGAGCAATTGATAGTCTGTTGAATGGGGATTCACATTTTTTGTATCATAAAATTTTAGTTCTATTAAATGAAAAAGTCTTGTGTTTTTCCTGAACCCTATTTTTCTTAAATTATTTGCCGCTTTATTATTCTTCTTGGATGTATATGCAACTGCAAACCTAAAAAACTTTAAACTTTTTACATAATCCACAAGAATCTTTGAACTTTCAAACCCAAGTTTTAAACCGCGGTATTCGCTTAAGATAGCAGTTGATATTTCACAGGCATAAGTAAAATTTTCTCTCCATTTAAAACACACATAACCGATATAAACACCGGAAGTTACAATTACATACCATTGCTGAACAGGATTATTCTGACAATTTTTTATCCACTTATTAACTTCTCTTTTATTTTTATGTAAGGGATAATCAGGATTTAAAAATCCTGTAATTTGTTTATCATTGAAGAGTGTGTGAATACAATCCGTTAATTTCTTATCCTCAGAGTTAAATTGTTTTAAATAACAATTTTCACCTTTGATAATTTTTGCAAATTTCATAAGTCTTTAGGGACTACTGTACCGTAATAAATTTTCTTAGACCTGTCATTAATTTTATCAATATGGATGTGTTTGATTTCCATATATTCTTTGATACCTTCCATACCGAATTCACGCCCTACACCGCTTTGTTTATAACCACCGAATGGCACTCTTTCGCTTAATAGATGATACTCATTTATCCAAACAGTCCCGGTTCTCATTTGACCGGCAACTTTCAATGCTCGTTCTTCATTTGTTGACCATACAGCACCTGCAAGACCGAAGATAGAATCATTTGAAATTTTGATTGCATCATCATCAGTTGAAAATTTGATAACAGAAACAACAGGTCCAAAAATCTCTTCTCTAACGTGTCGCATTTCATTGTTCGCATTTATTATAACTGTTGGTTTTATAAAATATCCTTTATCTCCGAATCTTTCTCCTCCTGTTAAAACTTCACCGCCTTCACTTTTTGCAATATTTATATATTCCATTACAGTATCAAACTGCTCCTTAGATATAACCGGACCGACATCAGTCTTTTTATTGGCAGGATCACCAATTACCATTCTTTCAACTTTAGATTTTAGCTTTGAAAGGAATTCATCGTAAATTTTTTCCTGAACTAAAAGTCTTGTTCCACCTTCACAGCACTGTCCCTGATGATAAAAAGCGGCGTATATAGCACCATCAACTGCATGGTCAATATCTGCATCATCAAGAATAATATTTGCAGACTTTCCACCGCACTCCAGAGTTAAATTTTTAAGAGTTGATGAAGCATTTTTCATAATTATTCTGCCGACTTCAGTTGATCCTGTAAAAGCAACTTTATCCACATCAGGATTTGTTGCCAGTTCAGTACCGACTTCAGAACTGCCGGTTATAAAATTAATTACGCCTTTAGGTAAATCTGTCTGATCTATTAAACGTGCAAGTTCAAGAGCTGTAACCGGAGTTAAAGTTGCAGGTTTAATAACTATTGAACATCCCGCAGCAAGAGCAGGTCCAATTTTCCAGATAATCATTTTTAAAGGGAAGTTCCAGGGAACAATCTGAGCTACCACACCAACAGGTTCATATTTTATTAGGTTTTGAGAAACACCTTCTTTTGAAATGTCTGAAACTTCATCAGGATTTATTAAAGCAAGTTTTGAAAAACCATTAAGATTTTTAGCAGACAGGAAAACATCATCAAACGCTTTTTTAAAAGTCGCACCACTATCAGCAATTTCCAAAGCCATCAATCTGTCTTTGTTCTCATTAATTTTATCAACGATTTGTTTTATAATTCTGCTTCTTTCTTCCCTGCTTTGATTTCTCCAAACACCTGAATCAAAAGAATCCCGTGCAGATTTAATGGCATCTTTTGCATCCTGAACAGTTGCTTTACAAATCTCTGCTACTTCAGAATCATCTGCAGGATTATAAGAAATATAAGTTTTTCCGTCTGAGGAATCTCTAAATTCCCCGTTTATATATAGTTGGTATTTTTCCATAAGTTTATTGAGTATAAAAAATTAAATCTAATTCTTTGATTTTTCGAAATTGTTTGTCTGCAGTAAAGATTGGTGTGTTTAAAAAAATTGATGTTGCCGCGATAATTGAATCTGCGAGTTTAATACTATATTTTTTACTAAGTTCAATAGTTTTTGATTTTATTATCCCATTTATATCAACAATATTAGTTTCATTAAGAAAATTTTTAATT
>DOWN01000332.1 GCA_003519545.1 Bacteroidota bacterium | reverse complement strand
GATATATCTTGTTTAATTTGCTTAAAATCAATTAAAATGAAGTATATTTTACTCTTTTTCTTGCTTTCCCCAATATTAGTTTTTTCACAGGACGGATATAAAATTCCCGATCAAAAATTTGTTGAAATCATTGATGCACCATTTTCTCCTGTTACTTCCTTTAGTCCGGATAATAAATGGTTGGCAATTTTAGAAAGGACTTCATATCCGCCTCTCGAAGAAATTTCACAAACTGAACTGAAAATTGCCGGGATTAGATTTAATCCAAATAATTTTTCGTTCACTCGTGCAGGATATTATATTAACATAAAATTAGTTTTAATTGCAGATGGTTCTGAAAGCATAATTCAAAATATTCCTTCAAATGGTAAAATCAGATATGTGAACTGGAGCGGAGATAATAAATATATTGTATTTACTAATACTACTGAAGTGAACGTTGAACTTTGGGCGGTTGATGTGGAAACTAAATCCGCAGAAAAGTTAACAGATAATTTAAATTCAATATTCGGAAAACCATATGAGTTTTTACCGGATAATAAATCTCTGATATATCTGAAAGCATTTAATAAAAATAATTCGGTACCTGTTCAAAACAAAGTTCCTGAAAGTCCCATAATTCAGGAGAACTATGGTAAGTCAACACCCACAAGAACTTTTCAGGATTTATTAAAAAATTCTTACGATGAAGATTTATTCGATTTTTATGGAGTGTCGCAACCGGTAAAAATTGATATTAAAACTAAAAAAACAGAAAATATTTCTACTCCCGCGATATATACAGAATTTAAATATTCACCTGATGGAAATTATATTTTATCTGAAAAAATTAAACGACCATATTCGTATCTTTTTCCATATTATTATTTTCCTAAAACAGTTGAAATATTAGATAAGAATGGAAAATTAATAACTTTGCTTGCTGATATACCACTTGCAGATGAAATTCCAACCGGATTTAATGCTGTAAGAACAGGTAAAAGAGAATTTGAATGGAGACAAGATGCCGGTTCTACTCTATATTGGGCTGAGGCACAGGATGGTGGAAATCCAAAAACAAAAACCGAAATCAGAGATAAAGTTTTTCAGTTAAAATCTCCTTTTAATACTACACCTGAAGAGATAATTTCACTGAGTTTACGATATGAAAATATTTTATGGAGTGAAAATAATTTTGCAATTGTAAATGAAAGGTGGTGGAATACAAGAACGTCTAAATTTATAAAAATAAATTTAAATAATTTTTCAGATACTACATTAATATTTAATTTAAATACAGAAGACAGATATAACAATCCCGGTGATCCATATTTAGAAACAAATACTAACAATACCGAAACAATAAAAGAAGCAAACACATCCGAAGAAATTTTTTTAACAGGAAATGGTGCATCAACAGAAGGCAATAGACCTTTCTTAGATGTTTTAAATTTAAATACTAAAACAACCTCAAGAATCTGGAGATCTGAAAAACCATATTACGAAAGAGTAGTAAACATTAAAAATTCAAACGAGTTTGTTATCAGCAGGGAATCTCCGGACACACCACCAAACTATATTTTAATAAATAAAAACTCCAATACTCAATTAGCATTAACAAATTATACAAATCCTTATACATTATTTGAAGGCATCTCAAAAGAAATCATAACATATAAAAGGGAAGATGGCGTTGAACTGAACGCAAATTTATATTTACCAAAAAATTACGACAAGAATAAAAAATATCCTGTTTTAATGTGGGCATATCCACAGGAATTTAAAAGTTCTGATGCAGCGGGTCAAATAACAGATTCACCATACAGATTTAACTGGATGTCTTGGGGAAGCCCTTTATTCTGGTTAGCAAAAGATTATGTAATTCTTGACAATCCTAAAATGCCTATTATTGGTGAAGGTGATGAAGAGCCAAATGATAAATATATTGAACAACTCGTTATGTCAGCAAAAGCAGCAGTTGATGAAATGATTAAACGGGGAATTTCAACTCCGGATAAAATGGCAATAGGAGGACATTCTTACGGTGCGTTTATGACTGCAAACATACTCGCCCATTCTGATTTATTCAAAACCGGTATAGCAAGAAGCGGAGCATATAACAGAACATTAACACCATTTGGCTTTCAATCAGAACAAAGAACACTATGGGAAGCACCTGAAACATATCTTAAGATGTCACCTTTTATGTATGCAGATAAAATAAAAGAACCTATTCTTATCATACATGGTGAGTTGGATAATAATGCAGGAACTTTTCCGATGCAAAGTGAAAGATTATATAACGCAATAAAAGGTCACGGTGGTACTTCGAGATATGTTGTTTTACCATACGAAAGTCATGGCTATTCAGCGAGAGAATCAGTACTGCATATGTTATGGGAAATGGATACTTGGCTTGAAAAATATTTGATACAGTCACAATAAATATAAATTGGAATCACCGTAACTAAGAAATCTGAAATTATTATCGAGGGCAAATTGATAAACATTTTTATATTCATCTCCGAGAAAAGCCGCGATAAGTAATAATAAAGTACTTTGTGGCTGATGAAAATTTGTAATGATACCTTTAAAATACCTGAAATTAAATCCGGGTGTAATCAATAATGCTGTTTTGAAATTTAAAACTTCCAAATTATTTTTATCACAGTATTCAATCAGTATCTGCAATGAAAAATTTTTTGAAATATTAAAATCATTTTCATAAGGTAACCATTGAGTAACATTTAATTCTTTTGAATTTTTTTTATTCAATATTAAATAACTTAGCCAGTAGAGACTCTCTACCGCTCTCATACTCGTAGTTCCAACCGCAATTATTTTTTCTGAATTTAATAAATCAATTAGCGTTTGTTTTTGAATCTGAACATACTCGGAGTGCATTTTATGTTTTCCAATTGTTTCAGTTTTCACCGGTAGAAACGTTCCTGTATTCACATGTAAAGTAACAAACGAATTTTTAACCCCTTTTTTCTGTAAGGAATTTAAAACTTCATTTGTAAAATGCAATCCCGCTGTTGGAGCGGCAATAGACCCTTCATTTCTCGCATAAACAGTCTGATATGTTTCATTATCTTTTTCTTCTGAGTTTCTCTTTATATATGGAGGCAAGGGAGTTGTTCCAGCCAAATCAAGTATTTCGGAAAATGTTAATTCTTCCGGTTCCCAGAAAAACTCAACTATGAATTTATTATTCTGAAATTGTTTTTTTGCTTTGAGAATTATTTTTTTGTCGCCTGAATAAATTTCTTTTTGAATATATTCATCCTTCCAGTATTTTAATTTTCCTATCATACATTCCCATTTAACACCTGAATTATGAGATAAAACTGACCGGTAATCTTTGTTTTCAAACGGCTCTATACATAAAATTTCAACTGTTTGCTCACATGAATTAAATAAAAATCTCCCGGGAATAACTTTAGTATTGTTAAAAACTAATAATGAATCCTTTGAAATATATTCAGGCAAGTTTAAAAATTTATCTTCCGATATTTTTTTATAATTATAAATCAGTAATTTAGATTCATCTCTTTTCTCCTGAGGGTAATAAGCAATTTTTTCGGTAGGCAGGTTGTAAGTATAATCTTTTATGTTGATATGTTTTATATCATATAATTTTCCTGGTGGGATAAGTCTTTTGGTCATTACAAAATGAAGACCAATTCCCGGAATATCAAATTCATCGGAAATAATTATATATCCGTTTTTCAGATAAAAATTCACTGCAACACTTCTCGCATTAAACCAGATATAATCGCAATTAAGTTTTCTTATTTCAGACTCGGCATAATTTAATAAAACAGAGCCTGTTCCTTTCCCTCTGTATTCTTCATCCGTAGCCATACTTCTAATTCTGTATCCTTGTCCTTCAAGTGATTCAAAATTTTCTTTATAAATTGAAATGACGGAAATGAGTTTATCTCCATCATATGCACCAAGATGAAAACTTTCGGGTAACATATCTGAATCATAAATACATTCGTCAGGTTTTTTACCCGGTCTTAAAATTTTTGCTCTTAAAGGAAGCAGTTCAGTAAGTGATATTTTTTTTAATCCAAGTTCCATTTAAATTAACCGAAATAATGTAATTGCAATAATGTTCATAATTTACAAATTTACCGATAACTAAAATTAAGAAATATGAAATATAAATACCTTCTTGGTTTATTATTTTCAGTTTTATTATTTAATCCTGATTTAACCAATGCACAGGATGAGTTTTTACTTTCAACCGTTAAAGACGTTTTAGGATATTACAATTCAGGCGGATTTGATGCGGAGATAAACGATATTACTGACCATTATATTTCAGTTCTTTCAGGTATCTCAGTTACACCTGGTAAGTCAGCAATAGTATTTGACCTTGATGAAACTTTACTTTCGAATATTAAACTTTACGAAAGAAATACTCCTTGGTATGATACTACATGGGCAAACTGGGTGAAAGGTCTTAACTCATTTGCTATGCCTACCAAAAGGATTTATGATTATGTAAAAGAAAAAGGGTTTGTGATAATTCTAATAACAGGTTCTCCGGATACTCTTGAAGAGTATATAAAAGAAAATCTTAAACGAAACGGATATGACGGATATGATACATTAATTTGCAGACCACCTCAGTTTTATACCACCACCGCACTGGAATATAAATCACATTTCAGAAAACAATTTACTGACAACGGACTTGTAATTGAAGCAAATTGCGGAGATCAATACAGTGATATGGGCGGCGGAAACTCAGGTATATTTTTAAGAATACCAAATTATATTTATTATATAAAATAATGGAATATAGAACAGGATTCGGATATGATATTCATAAGTTAAAAAAAGGCAGAAAACTTATTTTAGGTGGTGTTGAAATTAAACACCCGGTAGGACTTGATGGACATTCTGATGCTGATGTTTTGCTCCATGCTATTTGTGATGCATTGCTCGGAGCAGCAGGATTTAAAGATATTGGAAATCAGTTTCCAAACACAGATAAAAAATATAAAGATATTTCAAGTTTAATATTGTTAAAAAATTCATTCAAACTTTTAACTTCAAAAAAGTGGAAAGTTGTGAATCTTGACTGTATGGTAATTCTTGAAGAACCTAAAATATATAAATATACTGAACAGATGAAAAAAAATATTTCGGAAATTTTGAAAACAAAAAATATTTCAATCAAAGCAACTACATCAGAGGGATTGGGTTTTGTCGGTGAGAAAAAAGGTTGTGTGGCTTATGCAACAGTAATGTTAAAAAAATAATGTTAGAATTTTTAAATTCAATAGACACTTCTTTATTTTATTTCATAAATGTTACACTTTCAAATTCCGTAACAAATAAAGTGATGCCGTTTATAACGGAAAATAATCACTGGTTATTGTTTTATATAATAATACTCGGATATATTTTTTTTAAAGGCGGTAAAAAAGGTAAAGTTGCTGTAATCTCAGTTTTAGTTTTGATTATTTTTGCTGACCAGTCAACAAATTTTTTAAAAGATTATTTTGCAAGACTTCGCCCGTGTAAAGTACTTGAAGGTGTTAATCTGCTTGTAGGGTGTAACAGTCTTTACGGGATGCCGTCAAACCATGCGGTAAACAATTTTGCAGCCGCTACTTTATTCTCTTTTTTTTATCCGGGATATAAATTGATTTTATTTATAACTGCTTTCCTTGTAGGAATCTCACGGGTATTTGTTGGAGTTCATTATCCTTTTGACATAGCGGTCGGTGCGTTTGTCGGAATAACTGAAGCATTAATATTAATTTATATTCTTAAGTTAATAAATTCCAAATTTAAAATAATTTATTGAAATTAACCGAATCCATTTTTAATGCAAGAATACTCATTATAATTTTAACAGGAATTTGTTTCGGTTTATCTTTTCCTCCGGTGAATTTTCACTACTTGATTTTTCTCGCTCTCGTTTCCTACATTTCTATAATTATTAATTGCAATTCTTATCTGCAGGTTTTCAGAATCAGTTTTTTGATTTTTTTATTCTCAGGTTTAACTGCAATATCCTGGATAGCACTCAGCGGTTTCAGAGAAGGTGCAGATTGGTTCATTATAGTCGGAGGTGTTTTTACAATTTTGTTTCATACAATTTTTTATATAATCCCTTCCCTGATATTTTATTTCATATATAAACATACAAAAGATTTTAAATTCAAATATGTTTTTCTTATAACATTTCCATTCGTTTGGGTTGGCTTTGAATACCTGCAAACATTAGGACAAATTAATTTTCCATGGTTGATAATTGCATATACTCAAACTTATAATATTGATAAAATTCAATTTGCCGATATAACCGGAATGTTTGGCGTGAGTTTCTGGATTTGTATAATTTCTTGTTTATTATATTTAATTATCAGATTAATCAGAGAAGAAAAAATAAATTTAAAATCACCGTTGTTATTTATTTTAATATTTATAACTCTGATAGTTTATCTATTACCTTCTTTTTATAAACATGCTCCTGAAAATGAAAATAGAGAAGGTTTAAAGTTAGGAATTATTCAGCCTAATATTAACCCATGGAAGAAATGGGGCTCTAAATATAAGGAACTTAATTTAGATTATATAAATCAATATAAAGAAATTACAAAAGATACTTCTGTTAAACTTGTAATAATGCCTGAAACTGCTTTTCCTTTTTATTTCAGGTATGATTTTTATAATGAACAATATTTACTTTTTAAAAATGTAATAGATTCGGTCGGTGTTCCACTTTTAACAGGTTCACCTGATTTATATGTTTACGGCAAAGATGAAGAAACTCCGGTTGATGCGAGAAAATTTGATAACACTGATAAATTTTATGATGTATTTAATTCAGCATTGTTGATTAATCCCGGTGAGCCAAAAGATTCAATTACGATATACAATAAAATTAAACTGGTAGCGGGCAGCGAAAGAATGCCTTATCAGGAAAAACTAACTTTTCTCAGAGATTTAATAAAATGGGGAGTCGGTATTAGTGCATTCCAGACAGGTAATGATACAGTTTTGTTTAACATAAATAATTATTTATTTAATACGGCAATTTGTTATGAATCGGTTTTCCCCGGATTTATTTCTGAATTTGTTAATAAAGGTTCTGAGTTTATTGTGATTATTACTAATGATGGATGGTGGGGAGAACTCTCCGGAACGTACCAGCATAATCAATATGCGGTTTTCAGAGCAATTGAAAACAGAAGATGGATAGCACGATGTGCAAATACGGGAATTTCCTGTTTTATTACTCCTAAAGGAGAAATGAAAAATGAAACAGGTATAAATGAAAAAATAAATATATCAGAAGTAATTTTTCCTAAAAAAGATTTAACGTTTTATACTAAATATGGTGACTGGTTTGCGAAAATTTGTTTGTATCTGACGATTTCAGTTTTTATAATTTTGTTAACAGTAAAATTTGTAAGAAGAAAAAATTCCCCCGTAATAAAAAATTAAAATTACAGGGGAAGTATAATTTTTTAAAACTGTAAACTGAATCCGCCGACAGGGAAAAATGACCAGTGGTAAATTTTTCCTACTCTTTCAAAATCAGTATCCCAGTAATATTCACTTATGTTTTGTTTGTTAAATACATTCTGAACCTCAACATATCCGACTATACTGAATCCTTTGAAATTGAATTTCTTATCAACTCTTAAATCAAGTCTGTTATAGTCAGGCATTCTTTCTGAATTATATCTGTCCATTACGTAAACCCCTCTACCAAGTGATTTTGAAGTTTCTATATCATAAGGAGTGAATGGTTTACCTGTTGCGAATTTAAACTTAGCACTGATTAACCAGTCATCTGCTACCTGATAACCTGCGATAAGTGTTAACTGATGGGTCTGATCAAACGCTGAAGGGACCGTCCCTCCGGCAAGTGCAGTAAATTCAGATTTCATATAAGAATAATTTAACATTCCATAAAATCCGTCACCTGTTAATTTTTTATGCAATGAAAAATCAAAACCTCTTACAATTCCTTTACCACCTGAAATTGCTTTCGATATAAGGTTTGGACCGTATTCAGTGCCTCCGTTTAAAATTATAAACGTCGGATTATCAAGACTTACAGGTACATCTTTATAATCTTTAACATAAAATTCCAAAGTTGTTCTTAGTTCAGGTGTTACAAAGTGTTCAATTCCCGCAATATAATGATCGGCTCTGATGCTGTTCAGGTTTTTATTAAATTCATCCGTTGATAACCAAACATACTCAGGGGTCTGATGAAAAACACCAAAGGCAGCATTAAGTGAAGTGTTAGGAAGAATTTTATAACTTAATCCGACTCTCGGAGAAATAGTTGTTTTATTATTTATAACTTCAAAGTAATCCGCTCTTACACCATAGTTTATTGACAATTTATCTTTAAAAAATTTATTCGTCACGTTTACATATCCGAAAAGTTTATATGAATTTATTTCGTTGTTAACATTTAATTCAGGAATTATATAACCTGTTGCTGTTGTATCCTGTATATCAAAAATTTCGTTTTTAGAATTTATGTTTTTATATCCGAGACCTGTCGAGAGATAAAAACTTCCTGAAAGTTGATAGTTCAAATCGGATTTGATTGTTATTTCTCTCTCTTTAGAATTATTTTTGAACTCGGTTATTTCATTCAGTTTGTCTTTTTGTTGAAGACGGTTATCAGAAAAAGTTCCTGAAACAATATTCTGAATGTATCCTTTATCGAATAAATATTTATGACTAATTCCTGCGGTGTATGATTCTTTATTAAAAAATGCATTCTCAAAAGGATTGGATTCCGGATCTGTTAAATCTCTTTTTTCAAATTCAATCTTGTCAATTCCTGAAAATCCTATCATACTAATATAATTATTTTTGTTTAATTCATAATTTAATTTAAGATTCATATCCCAGTAATTCGGAACAGCCGAGAGTCTTATCGCATCTTTTAATAAATCGAGATAACTTCTTCGGATAGAAAGCATATAAGAACCTTTTGAAGTGAGAGGACCTTCAAAGATTCCGCCAAAACCCTGCATTGATAAATCAACATTTGAGTAAAAATTATTTTTACTTCCGTTCCTGAATTTTATATCAACCACACTTGAGAGTTTATCTCCGAAGACTGAAGAAAAACCACCGGTGTAAATATCGGCTGATTGTAAAAATTTTAGATTTATAATTCCAATCGGTCCGCCGGATGAACCCTGACTTCCGAAATGATTAATATTAGGTACTTCGATACCGTCTATCAGAATTAAGTTTTCGGATGGTGAACCACCTCTGACGATTAAATCATTTCTTTGATCATTTCCTATTGATACTCCAGGTGCTGTTTGTAACATTCTCCCTATATCTTCTGCAGCTCCCGGTGCCCGTCTTACTTCTTCGTAATCAAGATTCATCGAACTGATATTTACATTTGAATTTTTTTCGAAGTAATTTGCTCCGACCTCAATTTCTTCTGTAGTAAGATTTGAAGGCAGAAGTTCAAAACTTATCTCGAGAGGTTTTGAAGAATAAATTATCAAATCAGATTTTTTTAATGTATTATAACCGATTGAAGAAATTTTGATTTCATAATTTTTAAAATCAAGATTTGTGAAAATAAATTCACCGGATTCATTACTTTCAGTTTTGAATTCTGAATTAATAATTTCAACTATTGCACCTGCGACAGGGCTTTGTGTTTCTTTATCAATAATGATTCCTTTAATAATCCCATTTGAATTTTGGGCAAAGATTAAATGAGGAAAGCATAAAAAAGTAAAAATAAAAAAGAGAGTTTTCATATTAGTTTATTTTAGTTTTAACAATGTATTGATTATAAACAGTGTTCAGTATAATGGTAAATTTTTTTAGTTTAAAATATTATAATTTTTAAATTTTTCAGACTTATCATTCATGGTATTAAACATATAGTCAAGAGAGTTGTTTAACATAGAATAAAGAAATTCTTTGGGGATCATTGCGAACCGGTCTCTTAAATAAAGTGATGCAATTCCGTGAACATAACTCCAGCAAGTCAGCGAAACAGATAATACGTCCCCATGTTTTATATATCCCTGTTTAAAACATTCATCAATATTATCTTTGAGACATTGAAAAGTTCTCATTCCGGCATCCCAGGATTTTTCTTTTACTATTTGATTTCCGGGTTCTTTAAGAATAAACATAAGTTCATAATATTCAGGATTATCAAATGCGAATTCAAGATAAACTTTAGCATGTTGAATTAATTTTTCAAAAGCATTGGTAATATGATTAATAGTTTGCTGGCATTTATAAAATTTATCAAAAGCCAACGAGTGTAATTCAAAAAAAATCTCTTCTTTGCTTTTATAGTATAGATAAATCGTTCCCGGAGAATATTCAATTTTTTCAGCAATTTTTCTAATTGAAACATTCTCATAACCATCCTTGAGAAAAAGTTTCATCGCAGCATCGAGAATGAATTTCTTCATCTCTTCTTTTTCCCGTTCTTTTCTTTGTTTTATTCCCATATCAAATTAACACTACAAAAATACTGAACACTGTTTAGTCTGTCAAGTCCTAAATTTAACTTCAATAAAATTTTTAAAAAATTTGTATATTATTGAAATGGAATATATAATTCTCATACTTTCAACACTTGTTATCTTAAGTGTGCTGATGTCTAAACTTGGTGATAATACCGGTACACCTGCATTATTGATATTTATTGCTATCGGAATGATAACCGGCTCTGATGTTTTGGGTATTATATATTTTGATAACGTAAAAGTCACACAATACATAAGTGTTATTTCATTAGTCGTGATACTCTTCGGAGGAGGATTAAACACCAACTGGAAATATGTTAAAGAAAGTTCAAAAAGTGCCGCCGTTCTTGCAACCTTGGGTGTGATTATAACAACTTTCATATCAGGTTTATTTATACATTATATATTTGAACTTGATATATATTACAGTTTGCTGATTGGTTCTATTATTTCTTCAACTGATGCAGCAGCAGTATTTTCAATTCTTAAAGGTAAAAATCTAAAATTAAAAGGAAGTTTAAAACCTTTACTTGAACTTGAATCGGGTAGTAATGATCCGATGGCAATTTTTCTTACTCTTACATTTATAGAATTAATTTTAAATCCTGAGTTTACAATTATTTCATTTATAATATTTCTTTTGTCACAAATTGGCTTAGGTGTTTTGGCAGGATTACTTTTCGGAAAAATTCTTTTAAAGTTTACAAATACTTTTAAATTTTCGTATGAAGCATTTTATTTCATTTTACTTTTGAGTTCTTCATTTTTTATTTTTTCCGTGACATCACTTTTAAACGGTAGCGGATATCTTGCGATTTACATTTCCGGAATTATTCTCGGAAGTAATTATTTTATTCACAAAAAATCATCGATAAGATTTTTTGAAGGATTCTCGTGGCTTGCTCAGATTGTGATGTTTATAACGTTAGGTTTATTTGTTTTTCCTTCCAAAATTCCTGAAATATTTTTACCCGGTATAATTCTTGCAGTTATTTTAATTCTGATAGCGAGACCTGTAAGTGTTTTTATCTCGTTAATGTTTTCTAAGTATTCTTTTAAAGATAAAACCTTTATATCATGGGTTGGTCTCAGAGGTGCGGTGCCAATCATACTTGCGACTTTTCCGATGACAAACGGAATAATCGGTTCAGATATAATTTTTAATCTGATTTTCTTTGTAGTTTTGACTTCCGTTTTAATACAAGGCACAACAATTCCCTGGTTTGCGAAAAAACTTAACCTTGAAGATACATCAAAGGATAAAATAAAATCACCTCTTGAATTTGAAAATAATCCCGATTCAAACGCAAAACTTATTGAATTTATTGTTCCGTTTAATTCAAGAATAACCGGAAAAAAAATTCTTGATTTACAGTTACCTGAAAATGTATTGATAGTATTAATTTGCAGAAATGAAATTTTCTTTATTCCAAAAGGGAATACAATAATAAAAGAAGGAGATATTCTTCAGATACTTATGGAAAAACATCAGATTCAGGAAACAGTAAAATTACTAAATTGAAAATACAATAACCCTTTTATAATTTATAATATAATTTCTTAAAATTACTTAATGAAAAGACCTAAACAAATTATAGCACTTGGCGGTGGTATGTTTTCTATGGAGCCCGAGAACGGTTTACTCGATAAATATCTTTTAAATTCCGTTCCGGTAACAAAACCTAAAATATGTTTTTTTGGAACTGCAAGTAACGACGGCAAAGAATATATAGATATGTTTTATAAATTTTTCAGACAAAAAGATTGTTATCCCACACATATTGAATTAACTTCTCCTCCGGAAGATTTAGAATCGAAAATTATGGAACAGGATATTATTCACGTTGGCGGAGGAAATACAAAGTTAATAATGGAAACATGGAAAAAAACAGGTGTTGATAAAATTATGAGAAAGGCATGGAATAAAGGTATAGTATTATCGGGTATGAGTGCGGGAGCGATTTGCTGGTTTCAGGATGGTATTACTAACCCTGGTCCCGGCTTGCTTGACAGGCTTGAATGTGTAGGATTGTTAAAAGGAAGTTTTTGTCCTCATTATGATGACAGACCTGAGTTAAGAGAAACTTTTAAAACGCTTATAAATGATAAAACAATAGGTTCAGGTTATGGAGTTGAAGACGGAGCGGCATTACATTTTATAGGAAATGAACTTGTGAGAATAGTATCTTCAAGACCGGGTAAGACAGCATTTTTTGTTTCAAAAAATAAAAACTCTGTAACAGAAACAAAACTTGACTTCATCTATCTCGGAAAAGATTCTGATTTTAAATCGGATATAATAGAGAGAAGAAAATTTGATACGGTTAAAACTGTTTATGAGTTTATAGAAATTATAAATGAACATAAGACGGAAAAAATTATTGAAATGCTTACAGATGATCATATTCTAATTGATTCAATGGGAACAAAAGCATCGGGTAAAGATATTTTACAAAAATCATGGAAAGGATATTTCAGTTGGTTTCCGGATTATAAAATTGAATTAAAACATACTTTTGTAGATGAAGATACAATAGCATTATTCGGGAAAGCATCAGGCACTTTTTACACCGGTAAAGAAGAAAAAGAAAATAAATTTGAAATACCTGCGGCATGGCGTGCTGAAGTTAAAAACAACAAAATTTCTTTATGGCAGGTTTTTGCCGATAACCATCCTGTCTGGCAAATCATTGAAAAAAATGAAAAGAAATCAGACAGAGAAATCATCAATAAATTAAAAGAATTAACAGTATTAAGTTAAATGGATAAAAATAAATTTTTAAGCATACATTGTCATTTTTATCAGCCACCTCGTGAAGATGCATATACAGGTGAAATTAACATTCAACCATCAGCCGCACCTTTTCACGACTGGAACGAAAGAATTTTTCAGGAGTGTTATAAACCAAATTCTAATGCTGTGATTGTAGATGAATATGATAATGTTACCGAAAGAGTAAATAACTATGAATATTTAAATTTTAATTTTGGTGCAACTTTATTTCACTGGATTAAAAAACATCACCCCAAAACTTATGAATTAATTTTAGAAGCAGACCGTAAGAGCGTTAAGAAATATAACGGACACGGAAACGCAATCGCTATGGTATATAATCATATCATTATGCCGCTTGCAAATAAACGGGATAAAATTACTCAGGTTTATTGGGCAATAAAAGATTTTATTTTTCATTTCAACAGGGCACCGGAAGCAATTTGGCTTCCTGAAACGGCATGTAACAATGACACCATTGATGTCTTAATTGATTTTGGTTTTAAATACATTATACTTGATCCTTCACAGGCAGCGCAGACAAGAAAGATAAAAAAAGGCAGATGGAAAAATGTAACAGGAGGAAAGATTGATCCTAAGATGCCTTACAGATGTTACAGAGATTATGAAAAAGAAAAATTCATAGATATATTTTTTTATGACGGACCGCTTTCAAGAAATATAGCATTTGATGATCATATATATGACGGTATAAAATTAAGAGACAGATTATTACAAAGCATTGACAGAAAACGTAAAGGTAATCAGATTATATCATCCGCAATAGACGGAGAAACTTTTGGACATCATAAACATTTTAGCGACAGAACACTTGCTTATCTTTTTAAAGAATTGATAGATAAATCAGAATTTGAAAATATAAATTTAGGTTATTATCTTGAAAAAAATCCTCCGGAATATGAAGTTAAAATATTTGAAGGTGAAAAGGGAGAAGGGACTTCATGGAGTTGCTTGCATGGTGTCGGCAGATGGAAAGAAAACTGTGGTTGTTCAGGTGGGGGTGAAGAAGGCTGGAATCAGGAATGGAGAACTCCTCTAAGAGATGCTTTAAATTTTTTAAACGATGAGTGTTATAAAATTTATGAAGAAATATCTTCTTATTTTTTAAAAGATCCTGTTCATGCAAGAAATGATTACATTGAAATAATCTTAAAACCTGAATTAAAAACAATCGAAGAATATTTTTATTTTAATGCAATAAAATATTTAAACGCTGAAGAATCTTCTTATTGTATTAAATTGCTTGAGATGCAAAAATATTGTCAACTTATGTTCACAAGTTGCGGATGGTTTTTTAATGATATCTCAGGAATAGAAACAATCCAGATTTTACAGTATGCTGCACGGGCGATTGAACTTGCTAAAGAAGTTTCAGGAGTTAATTTAGAACCGGAATTTTTAGAAATACTTGAAAAAGCAGTTAGTAATAAACCGGAAGAGATAAACGGTAAAGAAATTTATCTAAAAAATTTTTCTAAAAAAATTCCTGACAGACTGATAGTTTGAGACAATTAAATGGAATACAATTATTTATTAGAAACGGTAACTTCGGATAAATGGAAAAGAATCGGTATAACAAAAAGATCAGGAGTTTGCATCCCATTATTTTATATCCATTCATCTTCTTCTATTGGAATAGGTGAATTTTATGATATAATTAAATTTGCACGGTGGTGTAAATCTGTTGGATTTTCAATTATTCAGTTACTCCCGCTTAATGAATTAGGTTTTGATTTTGCCCCATATAATTCAATCTCAACGTTTGCTCTTGAACCTTCTTATATCTCTTTAAATAAATTAAAAGGTGTAAAGAATAAAAATTTTAATGAAGAATTAAATCAACTTAAAGAAAAATATTCACATCAAAGAAAATACATTAACTATCAGATAAAAACTGACAAATTAAAATTTCTAAAAATTGTATATACACAGAATGATTTTTCCAAATCTATAAAATTCAAAAAATTCAAAAGAGAAAATGATTTTTGGTTAAAAAAGTATGCCGCATTTAAATTTTTAAAACAGAAATTTAAAAATGAAGAATGGAGTAACTGGGATGATAAGTTTCTTGATTGTAATGATGAGACAATTGATGATCTTGAAAATAAAAATCAGGAGATTTTTGATTTTCATTATTGGGTTCAGTGGCAACTTTATGAACAATTGAAAGAAGTTAAAAATTATTGTAACCGAGAAAAAATTTTCTTGATGGGTGATATTCCGTTATTGGTTTCACGGGACAGTGCGGATGTTTGGTCTTATCAAAATTATTTTAAACTTTATAAATCAGCCGGAGCACCTCCCGATATGTATTTTTCAGGTGGTCAGAGATGGGGAATGCCTCCATACAACTGGGGAAATATAGCAAATGACAATTGGGTTTATTTAAAAAATAAACTTAAATACGCAGAGAATTTTTTTGATATGTATCGAATTGATCACTTTGTAGGATTGTTTAGAATATGGAGTATTCCAATAAATACACCTGAAGATTTAGCCGGATCAAAAGGTAATTTTGATCCTGAACAGGATTACTTATGGGAAACTCACGGAAGGAAAATTATTTCTGAAATGGTAACGGCAACTGATATGCTACCTTGTGCTGAGGATTTAGGGACTGTTCCTGATTGCTCTTTTCAAATTCTCAGAGAGTTTGGAATTCCCGGAATGGACGTTTTAAGATGGAATAAAATTTTTAATGAAGGAATATATTTTAAAAGTCCTTATCACTACAGAAGAAATTCAATTTCGGTTATATCAACTCACGATTCAAGTTTTTCCCCAGTTTGGTGGAAGTATGAAGCAGGTACAGTAGATGAATTTGTAGTAAAAAAAATATTGCAAAAATTAAATCTCTCAGAACCTCTGATTATTGAATATCTTAATTTACTTTTTGATATTAAAAACTCTGAAAATGGAAGACTCAGATGGAATCCTGAGATAGATCGTCCATTTAAAATTCTTCAAATATTAAAAAACACCGGAGATGCGGTGAATGAACTAATCGGATTATATGTTTCAAGTTTTGATGAAAAGAAAAAGTTTATAAATTTTTTAGGATTAAAATCAGAAGAACTGAATGAAGAATTAATTAAATCCACTCTTGTGAAAATTAATGAAACCTCATCCATTTTCAGTATTCAGTTATTACCTGAATATTTATATCTCGAAAAAGATTTTTTAAACAAAAATGTTCACCCTGAATATAGAATTAACACACCGGGAATAATTAATAAATTCAACTGGTCACTTGTTTGTGATTATTCTATTGAGCAAATTAAAAAATTACAAATTAATAATAATATTATTTCAATATTAAAAGATACGGGCAGAATTTAAAATGGGATTTGATGAAAAACTTATTGAGAAATTTAAAGATACTAATGTTAAAACCGGAATTCCATCAAACATAAAAATTTCAGGAATTGCATTTGTCAGGAAATCCGGGTGTGAAATAAAATGGACTGAAGGTCTTCCTGAAAAACTAATTAATCCCGGTGATAAGTTATACTGTTCAATACTTTCCAACCTCGGTTATCAATGGCAAAAAAACTGGAATCTGAACGCAGAAGAAATTCCTTTTACATTAATTCTTTCAGAACTTAATTATTTTCTCGAGAGTTGTATTTCAAAATTCAATTATGAACCTGCATATATAGAATGGGTTTGGGATGAAGTGAATTTTTATTTAATTAATATTAAACCTGATAACGATTACAGTTTCAGAAGATTATTGGCTAATACTGATTTGTTTAATTTTTTTGATTCCGATAAAATAAAAATAAATTCAAACGAAATTAATAATACTGCAAAAGAAATTTTAACACAGACTGATAAAACTTTACTTTCTTATAATGAACCGTTACTTGTTTTACATGATGAAAAGGTTTTTTTAAATCTTGATTTTTTTTATGTTATTTTAAATCATTACGGATTAACGGGAAAAAATTTAAATTTTTTCGACAATTCACTACCTATTTTAAAATTTAAGTTGATAAAATATTTATCCGGAATTAATAAAAGAAGATTGGCGATAAAAAAAATTGAAAAATTGAAATCAGAGACGAAAGATAAATTTAGTTTAAATTTTTTGGAGTTTTTAAAAATTTAATTTTCCGGAAAAGATTTATCACCGCCGCACAA
>DOWN01000086.1:10340-11138 GCA_003519545.1 Bacteroidota bacterium | reverse complement strand
AAATAAAAGTTTACAGTTTTTTAACAAATGGATTGAAATTCTTTAAAAACAATTTTATTTTATGGTAACTTTTTATTAATTAAAGGAAGAAAAATGAAAAAACTCTTTTTACTAACTTTATTTGCTGTTATCCTTTCTGCTTCATCAAGCTTTGCCCAACGTGTTGTTATGTATGAAACCTTTGAATCTTCTGGTTTTAACATGGACTCTCTCCCATCAGGTTGGTTAAAATTTAATGAGGATGGCGGAGATCCTAATTATCCTTTTTGTGTTTGGTCAGTTAGAGATTCCGGAACAGTTTTCCCCGGCGTTAATGCTTTATTAAGTTCACAGGCTTATCAAAGTAGAAGAAGTATCAGTATTGCATGGAGAGCAGGTGCTCCGATTGCAAATGATTGGGTTTACACAGACTCAATGACAATTCAAATGGGTGATTCTTTAATGTTCTGGGCATTATTTGGTCAACCGGTTGGAATTAATTTCGGAGGATTGATTGATACTTTCCAAGTTTATTTTTCTCAGTTAAATGCTCCCGGAGCTGCTGACGTTCATATCGCAACTTTGAGAAGTAATGACTCAGACAATGTCTGGACTCAGTTTAAATTTAGTCTTAATCAATTCGCAGGTCAAACAGGTTATATCGCTTTCAGATATTGGATGAATACTTCCGTTGACGGATTAAGAGTTAATATTGATGATGTTTGGGTTGGAAACAGAGCTGCTGTAAACATTTCTCAAATCGGTTCAAACGTTCCGACAAGTTTTGCTTTGAACCAAAACTATCCAAATCCGTTTAAC
>DOWN01000086.1:9974-10175 GCA_003519545.1 Bacteroidota bacterium | reverse complement strand
AGGTTTGATATTGCAAAAGCAACTAATGTAAATCTGGTTGTCTATAATTCACTCGGTCAAGTGGTTAGAGAGTTAGTAAATGGAATGAAATCAGCCGGAACTTATGAGGCGGAATTTGATGCTTCATCTCTTGCATCCGGTACTTATTTCTATAGATTAACTACTGATGATTTTACAGAAACAAAGAAAATGTTACTCGTA
>DOWN01000086.1:6334-9865 GCA_003519545.1 Bacteroidota bacterium | reverse complement strand
AGAAAATGTTACTCGTAAAATAATCTTAATTTAAATATTCATTGTTTAAAAAGGGGCTCTAAGCCCCTTTTTTTTTATGCCATTTAAAATTTCATCCTTATAAAAAGGACAAAAGTATGCATAATCGTCCTTATAAAAAGGATAAATATATACTTTGTATTCCTTGTTAAAAGGACAAGAAGATAGCATTACGTCCTTATAAAAAGGATAAAAAGGACTAATATTATCCTTGTTATAAGGATAAAAATGACTTAATTTATACTTATTAAAAGGACAAATTTGTTATGAAAGATTTATTTAAAAAAATAATACTGGATTTTCATAAAAGAGGTATACCTAAGTTAAAAAACAGATTACTCAAAATACCTCTAAATTCAAATAAAATAATAACTTTATTAGGTATAAGAAGATGTGGTAAAACTTACTATATGTATCAGATGATAAACGAACTTCTTAAAAAAACGAAGTTGCAAAATATAGTATATATAAATTTCGAAGACGAAAGAATGAATCTAAAAAAAGAAAATCTTAATGAAATATTGGAAGCATATTATGAACTCTATCCTAAGTCTAAACAAAATCTATATGTCGAAGAAGAAAATAAACTTTACCTTTTTTTTGATGAAATAGAAAATATACCGGGATGGGATAAATTTTTAAGAAGAGTTTATGATGATTATACTAAAGATATATATATAACAGGGTCTTCTACTCAATTGCTACAAAAAGATTTACCGAACTCATTGAGAGGAAGAAGTTTGATATACGAAATGTTCCCTTTATCATTTAAAGAATTTTTAGACTTTAGAGATATGAGGGATGAAAATTATTATATGATACACGACAGGACTGCAATAAATTTTGAATTTGACACTTATCTTGTAAACGGAGGATTTCCTGAAACTTTTGCTTATGAAAAAGATCTCAGATTAAAAACTTTGCAATCATATTTTGATTTGGTTGTTTATAAAGATATGATAGAAAGATACGATATACAAAATATTCAGGCACTGCACAGATTTTTAAAATTAAGTATAAATAATGTTTCTCAGCAATTTTCTGTTACTAAATTTTATAATCAAATGAAAACTGAAGGGTATAAAATAAGCAAAGATCAGATATTTAAGTTTTTTAGTTATGTTCAGGATTGTTATTTTTTGTTTCCGGTTAACAAATATTCTCAGTCTTTCAATGCTCAAATGAGAAATGAAAAAAAAATATATTGTGTTGATAATGGTATGGCAGCAAATTTATCTTTTTCAGTTTCAAGTAACAAAGGATATTTATTGGAAAATTTTGTTTATATGGAGTTAAGAAGACATTTCAATGAAATATTTTATTTGAAAAATGGATTTGAATGTGATTTTCTTGTTAAAAAAAGAAATGAATATATACCAATACAGGTTACTCACGAACTGCATGACAAGAATTACGAAAGAGAAATAAAAGGACTAAAAAAAGCAATGGAAATGTTAGGTTTAAAAACCGGAATACTTCTTGTTAAATATTTAGATCCAAAATATGAAAATTCTGAAAACAATATAGAAATAAAACCTGTTGCCCAGTTTTTACTGGAAGATAATTCTTTATTTAATGTGAATTAAATAAATGCTATTTTTGTTTAATATGAGAAATAAACAAGACTTACAAAATTTACTAACACAAAAATTATCCGGATATAATGTAGTCTTTGGTGATGTAAACGGCACCATTGATTTAACTATTCCTGCTGATAAATTAATTGATGTTTGTAAAATTTTAAAAAATGATCCTGAACTTGAATTTGACTGGATGGTTGATGCTGTTGGCGTTGACAGATTTCAGAAGAATTTGAGATTTGAAGTTATTTATAATCTCAGGTCAAGAAAACATAAAGACAGAATCTTTTTCAGAGTAAAAATTAATGATTCAAAAAATCCCGAAACACCAAGCGTTGCAGGTGTTTGGGAAGCGGCTGACTGGTATGAGAGAGAAGCATATGATATGGTCGGTATAAAATTTACCGGTCATCCGGATTTGAGAAGAATGTATATGCCGGAAGAATTTGAATATTATCCTTTGAGAAAAGATTTTCCTCTTATGGGAATTCCCGGATCATTACCATTACCTAATAAATAATAAAATTTTCCGCATCAGCGGATTGAATATATAAATATATGTCAAATACCGTACTTGAAAGAAATCCGGAAGTTAAAAGGACTAAAATATTAGAAGCACTCGAAACTGAAGATTTAAAACTCGAATATAACGATGTGCTTGATAATGAAATGGTTCTCAATATGGGACCACAACATCCTGCGACTCACGGTGTATTAAGACTTTTACTAAGTCTCGACGGAGAAACAGTTAAAAAATGTGTTCCTGAACTTGGGTATCTTCACAGGGGATATGAAAAATTAGCAGAGAACAGTACTTATCACGAGTTCATTCCTCATACTGATAGGCTTGATTATCTTCAACCTATGCATAACAATGTTGCTTATGCTATGGCAGTTGAAAAATTAATTGGCATCGAAGTTCCTGAAAGAGGTCTATATATAAGAACTATTATTGCAGAGCTTGCAAGAATTCAGGCACACCTGCTCGCTATGGGTGCATTGTTAATTGATATTGGTGCTATCACTCCCTTTCTTTGGGTGATTCGTGAAAGAGAAAAAATTCTTGATTTGTATGATTTGATTGCAGGTGCAAGATTCACAACATCCTATACAAGAATCGGCGGAGTTGCTCAGGATATGAGCGAAGAAGCGATAAGTCAAACGAAAAAATTCATAAAAGAATTTCCGGGTTATCTGCGAGAGTGTCGTGACCTTGTTGAAAGAAATAAAATTTTTATTGTGAGAACTGAAAACATTGGATATCTCTCACCGGAAATGTGTATTGAGCTTGGGCTTACCGGACCATTGATAAGAGCGGCTGGATATGATAATGATTTAAGAAAAGATGATCCGTATTTAGTGTATGACAGAATGGATTTTGACGTTCCGGTCTTTTCAGACAGCGATTGTCTTGCGAGATATTATGTGAGAGCTGAAGAAATGGTTCAGTCTGTAAGAATTATTGAACAGTGTCTTGATAAAATGCCACAAGGTGCAACAAATGCTTTGGACTCTAAAAAAGTTTTACCTTCCAAAGAAAAAATTTATACTAAAATGGAGGAATTGATTCATGATTTTATGTTAATCAATTTCGGAATTAATCCTCCTAAACTGGAATCATATTCAGCAATCGAATCATCAAAAGGAGAACTTGGATTTTATATAATCAGCGACGGATCAGGTCATCCGTTCAGACTTAAAATCAGAAGTCCGAGTTTCAGCAATCTTCAGGGGCTTGCTCCGATGATGAAAGACTGTATGATTTCAGATACAGTTGTAATAATTGGCGGTGTAGATCCTGTGATGGGTGAAGCCGATAAATAAAAAATTTTACCTATAAAAAATGTTTGAACATATTAAAAACCATCTTTTTGACGAAAAAGAATTAAAGGTTGTAGAAAATCATTTAAAGAAATTTCCTTCAAAAAAATCT
>DOWN01000086.1:0-6199 GCA_003519545.1 Bacteroidota bacterium | reverse complement strand
CGCAGGATAAATATGGTTATGTTTCTCAGGAAGCAATGACATATATTGCAGAACTTCTTGAAGTCTCGAGCGATCACGTTCTCGGAGTTGTTACTTTTTATACAATGTATTTTCAAAAACCAACAGGAAAAATTCATATGCAGGTATGTACAAACGTATCTTGTATGTTAAGAGGTGGTTATGATATTTTTCATTATCTAAGTGATAAACTGAAAATTAAAAATAAAGAGAAAACTCATGACGGGTTATTTTCAATTGAAGAAGTTGAGTGTTTAGGCAGTTGCGGAACAGCACCAATGCTACAGGTGAATAACAAAGAATTTTATGAAAATTTATCCGTTGAAAAAATGGATGGCTTACTTGAAGAATTAAAAAATAAATACGGTAATTTAGAATACGCAAAATATTAATATGGTAAAAATAATTTTAAAAGATATTCCTGATTTAGATAAAATTGATGTGTATGAAAAACACGGCGGTTTCTCTGCGTTAAAAAAAGTTTTAAAAGAGATGAAACCGGATGACGTAATTGAAACGGTGAAAAAATCAAATCTTCGAGGTAGAGGTGGTGCATGCTTTCCGACAGGTTTGAAATGGTCATTTATGCCAAAGGGAAATGAGAAGCCGAAATATTTGCTTTGTAATGGGGATGAGTCTGAACCGGGAAGTTTTAAAGACAGAGAAATTTTTGAAAAGAATCCTTTTCAGTTTATTGAAGGCTCAATTATTGCCGCTTATGCTATGGGATGTAAAGCAATTTACTGTTATATAAGAGGTGAATATTGGAAATGGATAAACATAATGGAGGAGTCACTTGCAAAGGCATATGAAAAAGGTCATTTAGGAAATAATATTTATGGAAGCGGTTTTTCAGTTGATATGTATGTATATAAAGGAGCAGGTGCTTATATCTGCGGTGAAGAATCAGCATTAATGAATTCACTTGAAGGCAAACGCGGATATCCGAGAGTTAAACCGCCTTTCCCGGCGGCAGTTGGCGTTTGGGGAATGCCAACAACAATTAATAATATTGAAACTCTTGCAAACGTTCCTGAAATAATTAATAACGGACCTGAATGGTTCGCTGCAATCGGTGAACCAAAACATCCGGGAACATTGCTTTTCGGAATAAGCGGTCATGTGAATAAACCCGGAGTATATGAACTTCCTACCGGAATTTCTCTTATGGAAGTTATTGATAAATATGCAGGCGGAGTAACAGGCGGAAAACAAATTAAAATGGTTATACCGGGTGGATCTTCTATGCCACCTCTCACAAGAGAAGAATGTTTAACTATGAAGATGGATAATGAAAGTCTGAAAGCGGTTGGTTCGGCAATCGGAACTGCCGGAGTGATGGTTATGGATGAAGATACTGATATACTTGATGTTCTTATAAGAATAACAAAATTTTATTACCATGAATCTTGCGGTCAGTGTACACCATGTAGAGAAGGTTGCGGATGGATGCTGAGAGTATTAAAAAGAATTAAAGAAGGTCTCGGAAGAAATGAAGATTTAGATTTATTAATTTCAGTTGCGGAAAATATTGAAGGTCATACTATATGTGCTTTGGGAGATGCGGCTGCATGGCCTGTTAAATGGACAATTAGAAAATTCAGACCTGATTTTGAAAAATATATTATTCCCGGTGAAGTTGTTTTAACGAATCCTAACAAAGTTCACGCTTTAAGACAATCACCTGAATACAATCTGAATACTGATACAAGTGAATATAAAGAAGTTGAAGAAAGAATGGGAAAAGTAAGAGAAGAAGTTGATGAAATCAGATATTAAAATATCTAAATGAAACAGGTTATAGTTAAAGGAAAAATTAAACCCGGAAGAAGAGATGAGTTTTTAGAAAATCTTGTAATTCTTTCAGGCAAAGTAAAATCAGAGACAGGGTGTCTGAAATATGAATTTTTCTTTAACCCGCTTGAACTAAATGAGATTTTAATACTTGAACACTGGGCAGATGAAGATACTCTAAACACACATCTCAAGCAACCTCACGTTTTGGAATTTATGCAATTTGCATATCCGCTGTTTCCTGAAGGAGTAAAAATGGATATATACGAAATCTCACTAAAGTGAGATTTCGTTAGATAATCCTATCAACTAATGATTTCATTTTATCTTTCACATCTTCCCATTGTACCGGAATAAACATATCGGGCATAGGTTCGATAATGAAAGTTCATTTGCCTCTTGAAAGTACAAATTTCCAATAATTCAAAGTCTTTGGATCTACTTCTTTTGATTTTGATAAAATACTTACTATCTCAGAAGTTGTAAGTTTACTTTTTATAAAATTCTCTGCTTCGTGATTTCCAAACATTAAAAGTCGTTTTGTAATATATTCCGGATACTCTTCCCAACTGAGTTTGCTAAAATCCGTATCCCAAAAATATTTTCTGAAATTTTCCGGTAACAAATTATTTTCTTCCTTCGAGAGTTAATGTTAATTTCACTTCATTATCTCCACGTTTTACGATTACATCCACAACATCACCCGGATTAAATTTACCGAGAACATTTGTATAATCATAAATCGTTTTTATATTATGTTCACCAAATTTTACAATAACATCTCCGGCAAGCAAACCGCCTTTTTCACCAGGTGTTCCTGCTCTTACGCCTGTCACTTTTACACCTTCTCCGGTGAAACTGTAATCAGGAATTGTTCCGACTGTAACTTTCATAGGACCTGAATTCATATTCGTGTTTTCTTCTTTTTTCACTACTGCCGTATAATCAATTTTATTATTTGCATTTACAAGATTCATTGCAACATCATAAACAAGATTTACAACTTTTGTTTGCCCTGCATAGTTGACTTTTTCCCATGTGTCGGATGGTCTGTGATAGTCTTCATGCGTTCCTGTAAAAAAATGTAACACTGGAATTTGTTTTGCATAAAAATTTGAATGGTCTGAAGGTCCGAACCCGTCAGGAACAAATTTAAAATCAAAATTATATTTTGAATTTGTAGATGTCAAAAGATTTTCCCATTGTGAAGAAGTTCCGGTTCCATAAATTTCTAATTTCTCTCTCAATCGTCCTATCATATCCATATTCAACATTGCAATAATATTAAAATTTTTGAAATGCGGAGACTTTACAAAATATGAAGATCCAAGCAATCCCGCTTCTTCACCACCAAACAACATAAAGAGAACACTTCGTTTCATATCTTTTTTATTTTCAGACATCTTCTTTGCAATCTCAATTACTCCTGCTGTTCCTGATGCATTATCATCCGCACCGTAATGAATCAGTTGTTCAGTTCCGCTATAAAGCGAACCATAAGTTCCGTATCCTACGTGATCATAATGAGCACCTATAACTATGACTTCATTTTTTAAAACCGGATCGCTGCCTTCAATAAGCCCGAGAATATTTGTAGTTCCGACAACTGTAGGTTTCAATTGAGTTGAAAATTCCGCTGTAACATTCGGAATCTCAAATGAGTAAGGTTTATTATCGCTATTAATTTTTTTCTGAATATCAGTAAGATTATATCCTGCCGCTGACATTACATCTTCAAGAAAACTTCTTTTAATCTGAACAACCGGAATTCCCTGATTTCCCATTACTGCATCATATCTAATTCTCGTTAATCTGTCTCCAAGGTCATACTCGGAACCGTTCACAAAAATTATTCCTGCTGCTCCTTCATCCCTCGGAATTAAAGTTTTATTTCTTGCGTCTTCATATTTATCAAAAGGATTTCCGTGTGGATTCATATAATCAGGACCTTGTCTGAACATAACAAGTATTTTTCCTCTCAGATCAAGTTTATTTCCGAGCGTATCTTTGAAGTCATCATAGCTGAGTTCCGGTGCATTTATTCCATAACCAACAAATAATAAATTTCCGCTTGCCGATCCGTTACCGCTGAATCCATAAGGAACAAAGTCTTGTCTTAGTTTTAAATCTAATATTGCTTTTCCGTTGTTTAAAATAAATTTATTCGTTTCAGAAACATCAAGTTTAGTTGACATTTCAAAATCCTGAAAATATCCTCTTGTACCTGCAGGTTCCACTCCGAATTTTTTAAATTCATTTGCAATAAAATATCTTGCAGCACTGTCACCATCTGTACCGGGAAATCTTCCCGCCATTGATGAGTCTGAAAGATATTTAACATATTCTTTAAGTTCTGATTCAGTAATCTCCGGCTCATTGGAGTTTATTCCAAAAGCCAGCAATGGAATTACAAGAAGTAATAAATATTTTTTTATCATATTATTATAGTAAGTTTCTTTGTGATAGAATTGTTGTTTGTAATTAATCTGTAAAAATAAACTCCTGATGAAAGATTATTAGATTTAAAATTCAATGAGTAAAATCCTGCGTTAAGATTTCCGCTGACAAGTTTTTCAATTTGTCTTCCGCTAATATCGTAAACAATAAGTTCAGTGAATTGACTTTCAGGAATTAAAAACTCTATTGTAGTTTCCGGATTAAATGGATTAGGATAATTTTGAGAAAGCGTATATGTATTTAAATTTATGTCTTCGTATTTTTTTATATTTACAAGAGTACCGTTCAGTGTTATCTTCATAGCATAGATATCATAGTTGCTAAGTCCTTGTCTTGTATCTTCAAATGAAAAAATAAATCCGTTATTAGATACAACACCGAGCGGTCTGTATTGATTCCCGGCTGCGAGCGAAACTGCTACGTCATTTGTATCCCAAAGCAGATTTCCGGAAGAATCTATTCTCTGTGCAAAAACTTCATAAACCGATGTTCCGTTTCTTCTGTCATCCCAAGCGATTACTGCACCGTAATTTCCATCACTTAATATTGATTGATTGTTTTGCGAAAGAGGAGCATTGCAAACCTGAACTCCGTTAGTTACCCACTTCATCACACCGTTTGAATCAAAACGCTGTGCGTAAATATCTATATTAAATGGAGCAGAGGGTCCGTTCCTAAAATCATTCCAGGTACATATTACTCCACCTTTCATATCAGTTGTGAAGTAAGGTCTGAACTGGCTTTCAGGAGAGAGACAAACGGGAATTCCATTTGCGGTAAAAACATTCGTTCCGTTTGCTCTGAATCGTTGTGCATAAATATCTATTTGAATTGAATCTCTTCTGTCACACCATGCAATGTAAAACCCACCTGAGTTATCCGGATACATATCTTGATACTCTTGAGTAAATCTTGCATTACAAACTGTGATGCCGTTTGCTGTCCACATAACCGAACCGGTTGAACTTATTTTTTGAGCAAATATATCGAGTTCAGTAACTTTTCCTGTTCTTCCGTCTCTCCAACTGACAACGTAATTATTATCTGAAGTTTTGATAGCAACTAAATCATATTGATTTCCGTCGAGTTGACAAAACCAAACACCGTTCCCCCAAAGTTTATTACCGTTTGAGTCCAGCATATTTGCTTTGAGATCAAAATCAGAAGAGTTAAGTTCGCTCGACTGATAAGCAACAAAACATCCGCCGTTACCGTTTGAAATAATTTTTGCACCGCTTTGTCTGAATCCATCATACGCTATTACTTTACCGGTATCGCTCCAAAGTTTTTGACCGGACTTTGAAATTCTTTGACCTTTAAGATATGTAACCGTTGGTAGTAGATTATCATCCCATAGAATAATTGCTCCGCCTTTTCCGTCAGAGCAGATGTCATAATATCTTTCTGTAACCGGTTTGATTGCAATTGGCAAACCATTACTATCGCCCCACTGCTTAACACCGAATTTGTCAATTCGTTGAGCATAGACATCACGATTTGATGAGCCACCGTTTCTTTGATCTTCCCAGACCATTATGATACCAAAATCACCGTCAGAAATAGTTTTAACTCCCAGTTGATTTCCGCTCGCATTAACAACCATATTATTGATAGAATTATTTGCAGACCACTGAGCAGAAGCCAAATTTGAAAATACACAAATTAAAAATAATAAAATTAGTTTCAAGATTAATAATTTAAAGTAAAGTATAGAGATATAAAATTAGTTATTTCTTATTAGTTTTAATATGAAAAAAGACAAGAGAAAAAGGGGTGAAAGGGGGATAACAAATTGTATAATTTATTTTTCCATTTCAATATTCTTCAAATTTAATGAAATTAAATGAGAATGCGTAAACGGTTTACAAAAATATTGCCAATATATATACTCCTAAATTTATTTATATTTAATTATTCAATTTTCCCACAA
>DOWN01000265.1 GCA_003519545.1 Bacteroidota bacterium | reverse complement strand
AACTTAAAGAATATGACGAAGAAAAAATTAAAAAAAATTTAAAGGATCAAAAATTAATAAACAGTCTTCCCGTTTTTAAAAATTATTTATACAATGAAATTCTGAAAAGTCTTTCGATGTATTACACGGGAAGTAATAAGAATCTTGAGTTAAAAGATTACCTGAAAATGACAGAGATATTATTTCAAAAAGGAATGATTTCTCAATGTAAAAAACTTCTTAAAAAAGCCAAAGACTTCGCTTACAAAAATGATAAATTATTAGCCGTTCTTGAAATTCTAAACTGGGAAATAAAAATTAATTTAAATTTGCTTAACTACGGAGTATCTCAAAGTGAGATTGAAACTTTAAATGAAGAAGCAAAACAAATAACTTTAAAAATATTGAATCTTCAGGAGTATCAGGAACTTCAACTGAAGTTCACTCTTTTGAATCAGAAGACGAAATTTTTAATTCCGGATGAAGAGTTAAAAAAAGAATATAAAAAATTATTATCAAACAAATTATTAAAAGATGTAAAAAATGCTCAATCGTTTGCAGCAAAAAATATTTTTTACCAGATTCATTTGTTATACCTAAATTCAACTTCAGATTATAAAATCGGTTATGACATTTGCAAAGATTATGTTGAGTTAATCGAAAAAGATAACAAGATTGAAGATAACAAAAAGAGTTACTTATCCGCGTTGAATAATTATTTAATCAGATGTTTATACCTTAGAAAATTTGATGAGTTTAAAACATCATTTGTCAAATATCAGAATAAAACACTTTCCGCACCGGATATTCAGGCACATTTGCTTTCATACAATTTGAATTTATATTACTACCAGTTAACAGGAGATTTTGAAAAAGCAATTTCTTTATTTCCTCAGATTGAAAAAGATTTTGTTAAATACAAAGGCAGATTTCATAAAATAATTCAATTGTATTTATACTACAACTTTGCTTATTTATTATTTATAACAGAAGATTATTACAAATGCATAAATTATTTGAACTTAATTTTAAATGATGAAGTTATTAAAAGCCGTGAAGATTTATTATTCTTTTCGAAAATTTTATTCCTGTTATCTCATTATGAATTAAAAAATTATGATTTAGTTGAAAGTCTCATTAAATCACTTTATATATACATTATTAAGAAAAAAAGGATGTTTAATTTTGAAAATAATATTATCAGATTTTTTAAAAAATTAGTGAACATAACTGATGAAGAATCACTCAAGGAAGGATTCGGCTTGTTGAAGAATGAATTAATAAAACAAATGAAAGCACAGAGTGATGACAGAACACTTGATTATTTTGATTATGTATCCTGGCTTGAAAGTAAAATAACCAATACCCCGTTCAAAGAAATACTCCAAAAAAAATCAACTGTTTGATACTTAAAATTTCAAATTAATTACCTGCTCAAAATAATATTGTAATTCAATTAAAAATATCTGCAAATCATTTGCAAATAACTTGATATATTTATACATTCTGTTTATTTTGCAAATGATTCGCTATTATGAAACACGAAATATTACAAAAACTTGATTTATTAGGATTTTCTGCATCAACAATTTGTGCAATACACTGTGCAATGATGCCGTTTATAATAGTTATGTTACCCTTAATCGGGTTAGAGTTTTTAGCAAACCCTTTATTTGAATATATCGTTATCGGTTTGAGTTTAATCATAGGGTTATTCACTTTAAAATCAGGATATTTTGAACATCACGGTAAATTAACACCGGTTTTATTATTCCTCACCGGATTAGTTATAATTGTAATAGGACATATATTTTTTCATTCACATGATCATTCGGAAGCCGAACATACTCACCACTTATCGGAAGAGATTTTATTTTTAATTATTGCTCCAATCGGTGCTTTATTTATAGCATCTGCACATTTTATAAACCGTAAATGGACTAAGACAAAATGCTCAAAAAAACATTAATTTATTTTTCGATTTTATTTTTTATTATTTATCTGAACGGTTGCAGTGATAATCCTGTTACTCCTGAAGAACACTTTGATGCCGAAGGGTTAATGTTACTTGAAGATGACGGTGATACAGTTATTTATTATTTCCGAGGAGAATTAAAACCGGGATTTGATTCACTTAAAGTTCCTTTTGGAACAATCACTCCCCACTTGAATACATTCTTTCTTGATAAAGACAGAAATAGATTAGATCCTCCTCTGGATGATCCTTCTAGTACACTGGGTTATACAATTTCTAATCCTTCTGTTGTCAGTGTATTTGTTGATAATCCTTCTAACACATTTGAATTTCATTTAAGAGGATTAATGGTTGGGACATCTTCAATCAGATTTAATTTATTACACGGAAACCATTCTGATTTCACAACAACATTTATTCCTGTGATTGTTGATTCAAATATTATCGGTGAGGCAATTGGTTTTAAAATTACTTATGAAAAATCAGGAGAAATTATATTTGATTATCCCGGCAGTGGAATGGGAACAGGACCCGGCTTTAATATAGCAATAGGTGATACAACTGAACATGCCGTAATACAATTTTATGATAAAAAAGGAAACTTGTTCACTCCTCCCTATCCTCAGTATGATATCGCAGGATTTTTTCAGACATCTTCACTTGGTACATTTATAAATGAAGCACCTGATGAACCTTTTGTTTTTAGAACTATCGGAAGAGCTTCCGGGAATACTAAATTAGTTATTAATTTACTTGAAGGTAAAAAAACTTTATACACAACAAACCCTTCTATTGATTTTACAGTTAATCCTTAATTGATAAATTTAAATCTAAATATTTTATACCACTTTAATTTTTTTAAAGTGGTATTTTTTTTATCTTCAGTATTAACTCCTTTAAATGTTTTTGCAAATAAAGAACCTGCTGAAAATATCTACGGGCATATTTATGATTCTTATGATTTAAAGCCGGTATCAAATGCAGAAATAATTTATTCTGATAAAATTTATTATACTGATAGTTCAGGATTATTT
>DOWN01000262.1 GCA_003519545.1 Bacteroidota bacterium | reverse complement strand
ATCAATTGAATTTTTTTCTCCTTGTGGCATAAGAATTATATCTATACCTGCTTCCACGCATTTAACAGCAACTTCTTCAGTTGTGAAATGTTTTGTAATGCCCTTCATGTTAAGAGCATCAGTTACAATCAAACCTTTAAAGTTTAAATCATTAATTAAAATATCAGTAACAATTTTTTTCGATAATGAGGAAGGTAAAAAAGGAGTAACATCTACGGCAGGGAATGACAGATGTGCAATCATAACAGATTTTACACAGGAGTTGATAGCAGATTTAAAAGGAATCAACTCAACAGAGTTTAGTCTGTCTCGTCCGAAATTTATAATTGGCAAATCGCTGTGAGAATCAATATCTGTATCACCATGACCGGGAAAGTGTTTAGCGGTCGCCAAAACTTTTCCATCCTGTAATCCTTTTATCATAGCATCCCCCATTTGTGAAACGAGAGCCGGATCTTCTCCGAATGAACGTACATTGATAATAGGATTTTTAGGATTATTATTGACATCAACGACCGGAGAATAATTTTGATGAATTCCAATTGCTCTGCATTCTTTAGCAATTTGTAACCCCATTTTATAAGCGAGTTCAGAATTCCTTGTTGCACCAAGTCCCATATTGCTCGGGAATAGAGAACCATCTTCAAGCCGCATTGCTGTTCCACGTTCAAAATCAGCAGAGATTAAAAGCGGAATTTCAGATAATCCCTGAAGTTTATTAATTAAGTTTGCTTCCTGAACAGAGTTGCCTTTAAAGAAAATAACACCACCGATTTTTTCGGTTTGAATTAAATTTTTTAATCTAAGATAATCTTCAGAGTTTTCATCCAAATCAAAGCCGAATGAATTAGTAACAATCATCTGAGCAATTTTTTCTCTTAGAGTCATTTTAGATATCATCGTTTCAATATCGGAGTCAAATGAATTCTTAAAATCAGAATTTACATTTGAACTAGATTTTTTTACACTGAAAAAATTACCGCTGAATCCGGCGAAAACAAACAAACTAAAAACAATTAAAGATAAAAAAGTAATTTTCATATATTAGGATTTTGTAGAATTATCATTTTTCATTTCTGATGACATTTTTTCATTTGCGAGTTGGAAATATTTTAACAACTCAATAGGTAATGGAATTATCATAGTTGAATTTTTTTCTGCGGCAATCTCCGTCATCACCTGTAAATACCTTAACTGCAAAGCATAAGAACTTCCACCGAGAATATTTGCCGCTTCGGAAAGTTTCTGAGCCGACATAAATTCACCTTCTGAGTTAATAATTTTCGCACGTTTATCTCTTTCGGCTTCTGCTTGTCTGCTCATCGCTCTTATCATCTCTTGAGGCAAGTCAACATTTTTCAATTCAACATTTAAAACTTTTATACCCCAAGGTTCAGTTTCTTTGTCAATTAACTCACGAAGTTTTGAATTTATTAAATCTCTGTGAGATAGCAAATCATCCAAGTCGGCCTGACCGGTAACTGTTCTTAAAGTTGTTTGAGAAACAAGGGAAGTTGCATACATATAATCTTCAACTTGAATTACGGCTTTATTAGGATCAACCACTCTGAAATAAACGACCGCATTTACTTTCACGGAGACATTATCTTTTGTAATAATATCTTGAGAGGGAACATCGAGAGCAATTGTTCTTAAACTTAATTTCACCATTTTATCCAAGAAGGGGATTAATACAACAAGACCGGGACCTTTAACGGCATTAAATTTACCGAGTCTAAAAATAACTCCTCTTTCATATTCATTTAAAATTCTGAATGACCTGAGTAGGACAATCAAAAAAATTAAGCCGACAAATCCGGCTATAACTATTCCTAAACCAATTACTGCATCAGGCATAATGTTTTATTTTAGTTTATAAAATTTAAAATAATTGTTTTAACTTATCACCTATTATTAATTCAGGATTCTCTCTGAACCAAAGTAATTTCTCTTCGATTTCATTATATGTATCAAGTCTCATCAATTCTAATCTGAATGAATTTATATTTCTCAGATTATTAAAATAACCTGAATAATATTTTCTAAATTCTCTTACTGCAAGTTGCTCGTTTTTTAATTCAATGGAAAGTTTTAATTGAGCCATACACATATCAATTCTCTCTTTTATATCAGGATCATCCTGTCTGTAACCGTTATCTAAATAAAATTTTGATTGTCTGAAAATGAATGGATTCAACATTGCCGCTTGACCAATCATAACAGCATCCGGTTCAAAATTATCAAATACAAATTTCACATCTTCGGGAGTTTTAATATTTCCGTTCAAAATTATTGGAATTTCAATTCCGGCATCTTTAATGCGTTTAACCCAAGTCCAGTCTGCGTCACCTTTGTTTCCTTGATGTCTGAGTCTGCAATGAACTGTCAATGCTTGAATACCAATATCTTCGAGCATTTTAGCAACATCAAGAATTACAATAGAATTTTCATCCCAACCGAGCCGAGTTTTTAAAGTTACGGGAAGCGTAACATTTTTCATAACAGATTCGGCAATTTTTTTCATTTTAGGTAAATCTTTCAGCAAACCCGCACCTGCACCGCGAAGAGCGACATCTTTAACCCAGCAACCACAATTTATATCAATAAAATCCGGATTTGCTGACTCAGAAATTTTTGCAGCTTCGTTCATTACTTCGTCATTTCCACCAAATATTTGAATAGCCACCGGTCTTTCTTCTTCGTAGATAAATAATTTTTCTCTGCATTTTCTTGCATCTCTTATCAGACCTTCGGAGGATATAAATTCAGTATAAACAATATCAGCACCGAGGCGATGACATATAAGTCTGAAAGGAGCTTCAGTCACGTCTTCCATAGGAGCAAGAAGTAGTTTACCCGAAAATGATTTTTGAAATTCGTTCATATGTTCTATTCAAAAATACTCTTTTATAAATTTAATTTCTGTCTAAAAAATGATATTTGATTTTTTAAAAAAAGAATTTATATTTGAAAAACTAAAATACCATGAAAAAAATTTTCCTTTGCCTATTGTTTCTGACATTATCCCTAAATTTATGTTTTCCACAAAATAATTCTAACTGGTCTTTTTCAAATCCTCAATCATTCGGTGG
>DOWN01000197.1:2398-3054 GCA_003519545.1 Bacteroidota bacterium | reverse complement strand
TCTTAAATCTACATAATCATTTAAAACGAACTCACCAGCGATTTTAAAATTTTTAAATCTCTCCGAAAACTTATCTGTTTTGTCTGTTAAGTTTGATAATGACACATAAACTGTTAATGGTAAATATTCAAGTTGTTTACTGAAACCTACATTCAGATTTACTGGTAAGTCTTCAGATGAATTTGAATATTTTGTTAATTGTGTCCCGAAATTCAGAAGACTAACACCCGCTGAAAATTTACTTGCAGGTAAATAATATAATAAACCTAAATCAGTTGCAATTGCGGTTGATGAATATTCATCAATGTTGGAATAAATAAATTTTACATTAACACCCCAACTTAAATCGGGATTGAAATTTTTTGCAAAACCAACTGAGAATGCCAGATCACTTGCACCAAAAGTACCCAGATTATTAGACTGCTCATCGAATTTTTTAAATGAACCGTAATCCATATATCGTAAGCCCGCACCGACAAATCCTATATCTTTATATTTAGTTGTATATGCCGCATTACCCGAATTGATATCAAGTAAATATTTAAAAAATCCGACTGATGCTTTAGTTTCTTTTAAAGTAGTCATCATCGCCGGATTATAAAATAATCCGTTGGCATCATCATAAGATGAAACAAAACTGTTAGCCAGTGCTGACT
>DOWN01000197.1:0-2297 GCA_003519545.1 Bacteroidota bacterium | reverse complement strand
ACCGAGATTTAAAAAATTATAAATTTTATCTGTTTGAGCTTGGGCGGAAATAAAAAAGCAGAAAATTAAAAAAATTACTGCTGAGATTTTTGTCTTTTTCATATTTTAATTTAATTTAGGAAAACAGTCTCGCTTTCTCTATATATATTCTCTTTTAATTAATAAAATTTGTTCAGTGTAAAAATAAGATTTGTAATATTTCACTTAAAGGGAAAATTTTATCTTCCTTTCCTGTAAAGTTCAGAAAATAAAAATCCAGCAAACATTAAAATTGCACCGAAAATCTGTATCGAATTGAAAAATTCATTAAGCAGTATTATTGAAAATATTACTGCAAAAACCTGTTCCATACTGTAAATTAATCCCGCTTTTACCGGCGTTGTATATTTCTGATATTTATTCACCAAAAATATTCCTACAAATGTTGACATAACGGAATTAATTATTAACGATATAGTAGATAAAAATTCAGGTTCAAATTTGAAATTTTCTCCCGATTCAAAAATTAAAGTTGAGACCGTACACAAAACTAACATACCTGTAAACTGTCCGAATAACAAAGCATAAAAATCAGAATTTTTTTCGTTTGTAAATATATCAACATATAAGATATGAAATGCAAACGCAAGAGCACATATAAAAGTTAAAAAATCTCCAAAATTAAAATTTAAATTGTGTAACCCTGTCAGTAAAACCAAACCGGCTGACACAATTATAATTCCTACTATGTTTGCAATTGTAGGAATTTTTTTAATAATGAAGTATTGTATAAACGGTATTATGACAATATATGTTCCTGTTATAAAAGCAGAGTTTGAAGCAGTTGTATAAACCATTCCTACAGTTTGAGTGATAAATCCCAGAAACAAAAAAAACGATAACAAAAAACCTCTGTAAATTTCATTTTTTCTGTAGGTTTTTATTCTGTTTACAGTGAAACAAAGAAAAATTATTAAGGTTATTAAAAATCGGATTAAAACAGAAAATTGTGGTGAATAATCTTCAAGTATAAATTTAGAAAGTGGAAAAGATAATCCCCAGTTTACTGTAACAAAAAGTAATATTAATTCATATTTCAGTGAAGGATTTTTTATAAGTAGAATCCGATTTTTGATTTATAAATCAAAAAGAAACAAGCAAGAAGCCATATAATTGAATTTACAATAATCGGAATATCCCTTGTTACTATTTGTGTAGGACTTTCTCCGAGATTTTTTTTATGAATAAGATATAAGTATCTGAATATTCCGTATATCACAAACAATGTTGTGAATATTAAATTTTCAGTCTGATAAGTTTCAATAGTTTTTGGTGACGCAGTGTATAATGCATAAGACATTATTGTCCCCGCTGCCGCAATAGTATTCATCTGATCGGTAAATGCAATACTGTAATGATTCAGAACTTTCCTTTGCTTGTGCAGTTTGTCAACTTCAGTTTGCTGTGAAAGTTCGGCACGTCTTTTTGAAATGGCGAGAAACAATGAAATGAAAATTGTAGTAACCAACATCCAGGAAGAAACAGGAACACTGATAGCATAAGCACCTCCCTCAACTCTGAGAATAAAACCGAATGAAATAAAAAAGACATCCAGCAAAACAATATTCTTAACTTTAAATGTATAAATTAAATTTATTACCAGATAAAGACATAATATGATTATAAATTTATAATTTAAATTGAAACATATTAAAACAGTAAAAATCGAAAGTATAAAAGCAAAAATTATCGCTTCATTTATTTTTACTTCTCCGGATGCAAGTGGTCTGAATCTTTTTTTCTTGTGAATTTTATCTGCCTCTATATCGGCGATATCATTAAAAATGTAAACTATGCTTGAAACAAAACAGAATGCTAAAAAGGCGAGAACATTAATAAACAATAAATTTAAATCAGTTATTTTGAGAGCGAATAAAATTGCCGCAAAGCAAAATAAATTTTTAATCCATTGTTTCGGACGGGAAAGTTGTATCAGTTTTAACAGTTTCATTTACTTTGATAGTTATATTTGTAAATTTTCATTTCTTCACCACCACAAATTGTATTAATTTTTAATTTTTCTGATTTAATAAACTCAAGATTATCTTTTCTTTTTTCAAGAAAATCAGGAAACCAGTGATCATAAATAATAACATATCCGACATTATTCCTCTTATATAAACCCTGCAATGAATCTAAACCTTCCTGCATCTCTAACTTCCTGTAATCAAAAAGTTCAGGTGTAATTAATCCTGCCATATCAATTAATTTATTATCTGTATAATATCCGATTGCCCCAATATCATTCACTGCAAGAC
>DOWN01000353.1 GCA_003519545.1 Bacteroidota bacterium | reverse complement strand
ATTCTGAACTATTCTGTATGCATCCTCTCGTCTCATTTTCTTATCAATTAATTTCAATAAAACTGTCTGAGAAAACATTAATCCGTTTGTCAGTTCAAGATTTTTCTTAATATTATCTTTATAAACAACTAAGTTTTCTATAAGATTATTAAACTTATATAAAATGTAATCCATTAAAATCGTTGAGTCGGGAAGAATAATTCTTTCCACAGATGAATGTGAAATATCTCTTTCATGCCATAATGGAATATTTTCAAGTGCTGCTACTGCATTACCTCTGAATACCCTCGCTAATCCGGATAATCTTTCACAGGTAATCGGATTTTTTTTATGTGGCATTGCCGAAGATCCTTTTTGTCCTTTTGCAAAGGATTCTTCAAGTTCCAGTACTTCAGTTTTTTGTAAATGTCTGATTTCTGTCGTATATTTCTCTATACATGAAGCGATTATAGCAAGTGTGGTCATAAATTCTGCATGCCTGTCTCTTTGTAAAATTTGAGTAGCAATTTTAGTTGTTTCAAGTCCTAATTTAGAGCAAACATATTTCTCAACATTTGGAGAAATATGTTCATAAGTTCCTACTGCTCCGGAAACTTGCCCAACACTTATAACTTTAATTGCTCTTTTTAGTCTATCTATATTTCTTGTAGTCTCATCATACCATAAAGCAAACTTTAATCCCAATGTGATAGGTTCAGCATGTACTCCATGAGTTCTGCCAATCATAGACAAGTGTTTATATTTCTTCGCCTGCTTTCTAAGAGTTTTATGAACTGTCAATAAATCTTTCAGCAATAGTTCACCTGCTTGTTTTAACTGAACGGAAATTGCAGTATCAACAACATCAGAACTTGTCATACCGAGATGAATAAATCTTGAATCAGCACCGACATACTCAGCGACGTTAGTCAAAAATGCAATCACATCATGATGAACTTTATCTTCAATTTGTAAAATTTTCTTTACGTTAAAATTTGCTTTGGATTTTATAACTTTAAGGGATTTATCCGGAATCAAACCAAGTTTGTTATTTGCTTCACAAGCGAGGACTTCTATATCCAGCCAAATTTTATATCTGTTTTCGTCGCTCCAAATCTGCGACATTTCTTTTCTTGAATATCTTTCTATCATTTTTAATTGAAATTAAGTTTTGACAACAACAAGAGTGATATCATCGTATTGTTCCGCAAAACCCGTAAACTGTTTTACAGAATTAACTAATTTATCCACAACTGTTTTAGAGTCAAAATTCTTATTTTGTTTTATTATTTCAATTAAATTATTTGTGCTGAATTCTTCTTTGTTTTCGTTCATTGCTTCGGTCAATCCATCTGAATAAAAAACAAATAATTGATTTTTATCAAACGGTATTTCAAGTTCTTCAAGATTTGTGTTAAATAATTTGTCACTTTCCAGCCCGAGTCCTAATCCTTTACTCATCAGAATTTTAAAATCATTATTCTGTTCAATTATTGCAGGGTTATGTCCTGCTCTTGCAATTTTTAATTTATTAGATTCCAAATCAAACAATGCAACTATCATCGTAACAAATGATTTTCTGTCAATCTTTTCATAAATTAATGAGTTTAGTTCAGTTAGTAATTCTTTTGGAGTTTTAAATACACCTGCCGCAAATTTCAGCATTGCCTGAATTTTAGACATATTTAATGCGGCAGGAATCCCTTTTCCTGATACATCTGCTACAACAACAAGAATTTTATTCTCATCAATTTTAAGAATATCATAAAAGTCTCCGCCAATCATTTTCGCCGGTTGTGAATAACTTGATATATCAAGTCCGTTAATATCGGCTTCAATTTTTGGTTTTAATTCATCCTGTATATGACGGGCAATTTTAATTTCTTCTTCAATTTTTTCTTTTGCGATTTCTTCTTTTTGAAGTCTCGCATTTTCAAATGCTATTGCACACTGCGATGCAAGTGTTTTTAATAAATCAATATCTTCTTCCGTATAAGGTTTTCCCGAACCTTTCGTTCCAAACTGAAATGAACCTATTACTTTCGATTTCAAAACTATCGGAACGGATATTGTAATTTTTCTTTGCTTGATTATTTCAATATCTTTTTCATTTAAGCCCATATTCACAATTTCCGTATCATAAAACATTACAGGTTCATTATTAGTCTGATAAATTTTCTTAAAAAAATTATCATTGTCCACATCTCTCATTTCCAAATGATTATCAAAATATTTAACATAATTTCTGTCAAGTAATTCTTCGAACTCTTTATCTTTTATCCATAGCGAAATATTTTTTACGGACATTGATGCACTCACAGATGCAATAACTTTTTTAAAAATTTCATTTATATTATTGAGATAAGGAAGTTCTCTCGTAAAATCCAATATTGATTGCCTGTAATTGTAACGGTTTTTGTAAAACTGCTTATCAACAAAATTTCTTACTTTATTTTGTATAAAATCAAAAGATAATGTCAGTATTATCACAGTTATAATTACTATTAACTGAGGATCATATCTCAGGTAATCACGGAATAAAATATTAATTATATATAGTATAATCAGATATATTGAAATGATAAATAAAGTCAATATTCCGAAAACGATACCC
>DOWN01000075.1 GCA_003519545.1 Bacteroidota bacterium | reverse complement strand
TTTTATATAAAAATAATTATTTTGTAATTAATTATTTTTTATATCGTAAGTAAGATAATGCTCTTTCCAAAGTTTAATAGAATCAATAATCTTTTTATATCCTCTGATTTTTTTAAATCTCATATTTCAATTTCACACTCCCTTCTCGTATATCCTATAGGTCTTGTAGATTTTTGCTCCGAGGTTTTGGGCGGTTTGGAGCATTGCGTGGTTATCTTCTAATACCCAACTGATTTCTGCTCCGGTGTAGTTTTTTTTGTTGCCCATTCGGATGGTGTCACGATAAAAGACTGCGTCTATTCCGCGTTTCTGATATTCTTTTACAACTCCCATTATTATTACTCTTAAACGGTTTACTTTTTTTCTGTCGGCTAAAAATTTGAATATGCCAAAGGGGAAGAGGTTTCCGTTAAGGCGTTTTGTTGCCTGGTTTAAATCGGGGAGAACTAATGTGAATCCGATGGGCTTACCGTCTATTTCGGCGAACTCTACGAAATCGGGATCTACGGCTAACTTGAGATTTTTTGCGACGTAGTTAAACTCGGCTTCTGTCATTGGCACGAATCCCCAGTTTGCACTCCAGGCGTTGTTATATACTTGTCTTACTTTTTGGACTTCGTTTGGAAAGTCTTTCATATTGACGTTTCGGATGGTGAGGCTTTCGCGTTTCATTACCAAATTTGCTATGCGGTCGAGCTTTGCCATCATTTCTTTTTTTTCTATGACTTCTGTTCCTATCCAAAAGGCGTAGAGGTCTTTTGCTTTTTGGAAACCTGCTGTATTTATGAGGTGTATGTAATACTCAAAATTATATGGCATTAGTAGGACGTTGGATTGGTTGAAGTTATCTATGAGTAATCCGCACTCGTCGTTCATTGATGGGTTTACGGGTCCGCGTATGGATGTCATTCCTTTTTTCTTTAGCCACTGGGAAGCTTCGGCAAAGAGGAGGTTTGATATGTTTGTGTCGTTTATACTTTCGAAAAATCCAAAGAAGCCGACTTTGTCGTTATAAAAATCGTTATGGGATTTGTTTATTATGGCTGCGATTCTTCCTGCTATCTCTCCGTCTTTATATGCAAGCCATAGTGAGATTTCTGCATGTGTGTAAAATGGATTTTTTGCTGTGTCGAGATTATTTTTTACGTCGAACTTGAGTGGTGGCACCCAATAGGGGTTGTCTTTATAGAGTTTATATGGAAAGTCTATAAATTTTTTTTTGTAATAATTGTCTTCTACTTTTTTTAAATAAATTTCTGCCATATTTTTGTTTTTTAAAAAGGTCAGGGCAAATGTGGTGTCATCTGCCCTGTGAAATTATTTTATTCTTCTTTGTTTTGCATTTTGAATACTACTGCTGCTAATACTGCTCCGACTAAATTTCCTACTAAATAAATCCAGATGTCTCCCCATGAGCTTAGTCCTAAGAATGAAATTCCGATAGCGACTGCGGGATTGAATGCTCCGCCTGAGATGGATCCGACGGCGTATGCTCCTGCTGTGACTGTGAAGCCGATTGCGAGTCCGTAAAATGAGTTTCCTGATTTGCTATCTACTGTTGCTGTGTTTAAGACGACATATACCAATGCGAATGTGAAGAGGACTTCTACGAGTAGGCTTGCTGTGGCATTATGTGCGATGGGTGTGATGACTGCTCCTGCTTTGAAGTATTGAATTACAAGGCATGCGAGCAATGCTCCTGCTATCTGAGAGACCATATATGGCACGACGTCTTTTACTTCGCATTTTCCTCTCATCCAGACTGCGACTGTAACTGCGGGATTATAATGTGCTCCGGAGATGTGTCCGCCGGCGTAAATCATTACCATAAGTATTGCTCCAATAGCGATTGGTGCTGTTCCCGCTGGTACGGCAGGGGAGTTTGGTGCGTCTATCACCGCCATACCGATTGTTAAAACTAAAAAGAATGTACCTAAAAATTCTGTTATGTATTTGTTCATTTTTCCTCCTGATGGTTTTTGTTTTTGGTTGTTAATTAACCTAAAAATAAATTTTTATTGTAAATAAAATGTAAAAGTGTAAAGCCGGAAAAACCAAGAACTTAAAAAAGCATCACCACGAATTTTCACGAATTAATCGAATTTCACAAATCATTGCGTATGAAAATTGCAACTAAACAAAACGAGAAAAAACAAAGAACGAAATGGGATCAGCACGAAAAATGGCTTCACCACGAAAAAGTTTCACCACGAATTAACACGAATTAAACGAATTACACAAATGATTGCTGCTAAAAGATACATCGGAACAGAACGAGAAAAAACAATGAACGAAAAAAGGCTTCACCACGAAAAAGTTTCACCACGAATTAACACGAATTAAACGAATTACACAAATGATTGCTGCTAAAAGATACATCGGAACAGAACGAGAAAAAACAAAGAACAAAAAAAGGCTTCACCACGAAAAAAGGCTTCACCACGAATTAACACGAATTATGCGAATTTCACAAATGATTGCTGCTAAAAGATACATCGGAACAGAACAAAAACTATAACACAAAAATTTTAAATAATTAACTAATTACACAAATTAAAAAAAAATTTATTTGAAAGAATATTTTGTTTAAATTTCCTTAAGCAATTTTTCTATGTGTCCGGGAACTTTTACTTTTTCCCAAATTTTTTCTATGATGCCTTTTTCGTTTATCAAATATGTTGTTCGCACGATTCCCATATATTTATTTCCGAACATTGACTTCTCTTGCCATACTCCGTATTTTTTTAATATATCCAAGTTCTCATCGGAGATAAGTGGGAAGTTTAGTTTATATTTATCTCTGAATTTTTTGTGTGAGTTAATATCATCTTTGCTAACGCCGATAACGACTGTATTTTTACTTTCGAATTTTTTTATATTATCTCTGAATGCACAGGCTTCTTTTGTGCAGCCGTCTGTATCATCTTTTGGATAAAAATATAATATTAATTTTTTACCTTTGAAATCTTTCAGACTGTATGTCTTTCCGTCGTCTGCCGGTAAATTGAAGTCAGGTGCTTTGTCTCCGGGTTTTAACATTTGTAAATTTAATTTAGTAAAAATCTTTTTATTGAAATATAACTTCCTGTAAGTCCTAATAAAATTCCCGTGCCGATAACAAAAAAATAATTTACATTTAAAATGTTCAGTGTAAGTTCTGAATATGTGGTTTGTAAAATCAATCTGAAAATTATCATTACTAATATGAATAATAAACTTCCGACTAATCCCTGGATTACTCCGTCTATAAGGAATGGTGTTTGTATCAGTCCTTTTGTTGCTCCGAGTAATTTTTTTATTTCGATGTTTTTTCGTTTTGCGGCTATCACTAGTCTGATTGTGTTTGAGACTAAAAATATTGATGCGAGAATTACTACGATTAAAATTATAAGATTGTAAAATAAAAATGATGAGGAATTTGATTCGATAATCTCAACCATTTTTTTTGGGTAAGCGACTTCGGTAATGTATGGGTTCTTTACAAAGGTTTCGCTGATTTTTTCAATTTTATCTTTTGATTTATATTCGTCATATAAATTAATTCTAATCGATGCGGGCAGGGGATTGAACTCGAGTATATCTATCATTTCGCTGCCGTTCTCTTCTTCAAAAATTCTCAGTGCTTCATCTTTGGTAATGTGTTTGATGCTTTTCACTCCGGCTGTGCGTTTTATATCTTCTTTGAGTGAGTCAAGTCCGCTTTGTGAAATTTCATCTGAAAGATAAAATTCAATTTCAACTTTGTCTTTTACGTTTTTAATTATGTTACCGGATTCGATAGAGATGGTGTAATATAAAGTAATGAGTATAAGTGAAATTGTTATCGTGAGAATTGAAGCGAATGTGGATAACTTTGCCGCACTTAATGATCTGAGGGATTCTTTGATGATATATTTTATATTTAACTTCAATTAGTTTATCTTAGTTTATCTTAATTTATCTTAACTTTTCCCAACCGATTTTATTAAAACTCCAGAAGATTATGCCGCCTGCGAGAAGTCCGATAGCGATGAATAATAATCCGGATAAAAATTCTCCGAAAATAATTTTTCCCATTCCGAATAAAAACATATACACCATTAAAATTCCCATTGCCCAGTCGAGGAATAAATATCCGTAACCTTTATCTTGCTCAATTTCAGGTGCGATTTTTCTGAACCGTTTCCAGCCGATACCTCCGGGATGTACGCGTTTATAAAACTCGAGAAGTTTATTTTCTTCAACGGGTTTTGAAAGATAGGTCGCTGCTATCCATACAATTGTTGTGATTGGGACTATTATATATAATGTGTTTGGAAATGTAACGTCGAAATTTCCGAAGAACATAATGCCATAAACGATGAACGGAACTATTGTGGCGACGATTTCACTTACGGCGTTAACTCTCCACCAATACCATCTGAGAATTAAAACAAGTCCGAGCCCTGCTCCGCATTGAATTACAAAGCCCCAAACGTCTGAGATGTTATTCATTTGAGTTGTAACTAAAACTGATAATAACATAAAAACAATTGTCGCGATTTTTGAAACGTTAACGTAATGTTTTTCGGTTTTTCCTTTTGCGAGAAATCTTCTGTATAAATCATTTATGAAATAAGACGTTCCCCAGTTTAAGTGAGTTGCGATGGTTGACATATATGCGGCAAAAAAAGCAGCCAACATCATACCTTTAACTCCAACGGGTAAGTAATCATTCATCGCTTTTACAAATCCGTTTCCTTTGTCACTCATTGATAAGTCAGGATATAAAACAATCGCACATAAGCCCACGATAATCCAGGGCCAAGGTCTTATGCAATAATGTGCTATCTGAAAAAATAATGTAGCGAGTAAAGAATTTTTTTCATCTTTGGCACTCATCATTCTCTGTGCAATGTATCCGCCACCGCCGGGTTCTGCTCCGGGATACCAAGATGCCCACCATTGAATTCCTATGAATGCAAGAAAGGTTGCGATTGTCATTGCAAGAAATCCGCCTGTATCTGAAACGGGGGATTCACCTGAAATGACGGGTGTGAAACTCAATGCCCAGTCTGGGAGTTTTGCCTGCAATCCTGAAACGCCGCCGATTGCGGGTTCGTTGATTACTATAATAGATAAGATTATACATCCTGCCATTGCTAATACAAACTGAAAGGCATCTGTCACTGCAACGCCCCAAAGACCTGATACTGCTGAATAAATAGCGGTGATTAACATACAGGCACCGATGTAAATTAAAACGTTTGATTCATTTACATATTCAGGAAACATTCCGAGTAAAATTTTCATCATTGCGAGATTAACCCAGCCCATAATGATTGTGTTCATAATAACGCCGAGGTAAATGCTTTTGAAACCTCTGAGAACAGATGCTTCTTTTCCTGAATATCTTAACTCAATAAATTCAACATCAGTTAAAATGTTTGCTCTTCTCCAAAGCCGAGCAAAGAAGAAAACGGTTAACATTCCTCCGATGAGCATATTCCACCAGAGCCAGTTTCCGGCGATACCGTTTTTTCCGACGAGTTCTGTAACTGCGAGTGGAGTATCGGCAGCAAAGGTTGTTGCAACCATTGATAAGCCTGCTAACCACCAGGGAAGTTTTCTGCCTGAAAGAAAAAAATCTTCGGTGCTTCCGCTTGCTTTTTTAGAAAATTTAAGACCTATAGCAAGAGAAACTAAAAAATAAACTGCTACTATTATCCAGTCAATTGTTTGCATTTAGAAAATTTTTTCAAAAGTAAGTAAATTAATTGCTTTATTAAATCTAAATATGAAATTTTATATTATTTTGACAATAATTTATTGAAGAAAACATCAACCACGAATTTTCACGAATTTTACTAATTGCACAAATCAAAACGTTAAAAATATTTGAAAAACCAGTCCACGAATCACGCCAAGTCGGGACAGGTTTCTACGAAAAAACTTTAACCACGAATTTTCACGAATTAAACTAATTACACGAATGTAAATTCGACTTTGTCATTCTGATCCCGATTTATCGGGAGAAGAATCTCATACAACAAATTTTTAATGTAATAAACAATACCTCTCCCGCAGGAGTCTCCTG
>DOWN01000182.1 GCA_003519545.1 Bacteroidota bacterium | reverse complement strand
ATTCTTGTGGGGGCAAGAAGAGAAAAATACATAGATGATATTTTAAAAATTAACGATTTAAAAAAACTTGGAAATTCTTATGAAGTTTTATTAAATTTACATAACGAATTAATTCAAGCAGAAAATATATAAAACTATGATCTGGAAAATTTATAAATTCATTACCGATCTGAAATTTAAACTGATCATACTTTCCCTATTAATAATTGCTTTAATTTCTTTACTGATATATTCAGGAAAGGAATCGCAGCAAAATCTAAATGCTACAACTGAAGAGATAGTTCCCAAGCAGTATACAGCCGAAGAACTGAAATCAAAAATTCCTAACGAAATAGACACTATACTTTTTACATTTGGAATTTGGAAAGATCTTATAAAAGATGAAGGTATAAAAGGTAAGAATGAAAATTTATGGTTCAATAAAGAAATTTTGATTCCATATGATTTACCATTGTCTTCAGTAAATTATGAGTTAAAAAGTTTTTTTAAATCTGTAAATTTTGCTTCAACCGTAAAGGAAGATCCGAGAACAAAAAATCTTCTTATAGAATCATATTATGCAGACGATTCATCCAAAAAAGTATTAGGTGTAATTAATCTTAAATATTCCGATAAGGTAGTTAGAAATGCTTCTGATATTTCAATTATATTAAAGAATATTGACAAACTTGATAAGAAAGAATTTGATTATATAATTACTTCACCTGAAAAATTTTCAGTAATATTACCAGTAACATTTGAAACAGCAGAAATACAATCCGGTGTTTTGGAAGCCGGCAGAGATTTTATATTAATGTATGAATTGGGAAATATAGATACACCCGAAAAAGAGTTCAGAAATGATATGCCGGAAAAACAATGGAAAGGGAAAATCAGATCTGTAACGAATGAATATCCTGATGCAAGCGGAATATTTATTAAAAATTCGATTAAAGATTACGCATTTGAGTCTGATCTTGTAAATCAGTTTTCAAAGTACACAAAAAATGTTTATAAAGATTCAGAGTTAATTGAATTCACAAGTCAGGAAAAAAAGGAAAAGAAAATTTATGATTTATTTTCTCAGATACTTACGAATACGAATAAAGGAATGAAGTCACAAATTTATTTGGTAGAATTTAATGAGGAAGATTTTAGAAATTATATTAAAGAAGTAAATAATCTGAGAAAAAGAGGATTCAGATTTATGTCTTTTAAAGAGATTACCAAAGTCAGAGATACGAAAAAATAAACTAATTGATGTCAGAACACGAGAGATTTATGAAATATGCTCTGAAAGAAGCAGAGAAAGGATTTGATGCGGGAGAGATGCCGGTAGGATGTATAATAACTTTCAACAATACTATTATTGCTAAATCTCATAATAATGTAGAAACCCTGAGAGATGCCACTGCTCACGCAGAGATATTGGCAATTACATCGGCTTCAGAATATTTAAATTCAAAATATCTTCCGGGATGCACTATGTATGTAACACTGGAACCTTGCCCTATGTGTGCAGGGGCTTTGGTAAATTCAAAAATTGATAATTTATATTTTGGAGCATACGATTCAAAATCCGGTGCATGCGGCAGTGTGTTTCAGATTACAAATTCAAAAAATTTGAATCATAAAGTTAATGTTTATGGAGGAATATTAGATACAGAATCAATATCCTTAATAAACAGTTTTTTTTTAGATAAAAGAAATTGATCAAGCGATGAAGTTTTCAATAATTACTGTCGTATATAATGCTGAGAAATATATTGGTGAATGTATAAAATCTATATTAGCACAAACTCATAAAGATATTGAATATATAATTATAGACGGTAATTCTACAGATGGAACTGCGGATGTAATAAGGTCATTTGGAGACAGGATTTCAATTTTTATTTCTGAAAAGGATGAAGGTTTGTATTATGCAATGAACAAAGGTATTTCAATGGCAAGCGGGGATGTTATAGGAATTTTAAATGCAGATGATTTATACTATTCAGATAATGTAATAGAGTTAGTGAACAAAGAATTTGAAAAACGGAATGTTGATGCGGTATATGGAAATGCGGTGTTTGTTAACCGAGAAGACTTGGACAAGGTGGTCAGGTATTGGCAATCTAAACCAATGTATCCGACATTTTTTGAAGACGGGGAGATACCACATCATTTAAGTCTTTTTATTAAGAAAGAAATTTATGAAAAATACGGATCTATTAATACTGATTATAAAATTTCTGCCGATTATGAATTTATGTTACGTTTATTCAAAGTTAAAAAAATAAGTTCTTTTCATCTTGATGAGACACTTACAAAAGTAAGACTCGGGGGAATATCAAACGGCAGTATTAGAAACATTATGCGAGGAAACTTTGAAATTTTGAAAGCGTGGAGAAATCACGGTCTATCAATACCCTGGACATGTTTATTTTTCAAAAGACCTGCAATAAAAATGCAACAGTTTAAAAAAGCAAAAGAATTAATTAAATAAATTCAATCAATTTATCATTTAGATAAATTTTATAATACCCACCTTTAAATTCAGACAAATATTTATTTATAAATATTTTTTTCAAACCCGGTTCAAAGACACCACAAGTAATTTCATAAATTTTTTTATAATTCGTGCCATAAACAATTTTCATAAGTCCGGTTTCCGTAACATTAAGTTCAACCGGTAAATAGTTATTATCACTTTCGAAAGGAGTTAATTTTACAGGTTTAAAAAGCAGGGAATTTTTTTGCTCCAGAGTTTGATTAATAACATTACAACATAAATCATTATAAAAATGCGGATTCAATTCCCATTTCAAACTGTCTTCAAGATGTATATGTCTGTGCCTGCCATGTTCAAGGAATTTCAATCCCAAAGTTGCGGATCTAATTCGCATATCTTCTCTTTCTTCTCTTGTATAATCGTTAATGTCAAAAGCCAGACCAAATAAATGAGGAGATGATTCTCTGCTTGACCATCCTCTCCTCATATATTTATTTTGCTGTTCAAGAGTTCTCATGGCATCCGTAATTCTTAAGTAATATCTGTTATTTATAACATACAGAACCTTTATAAATAAGTCAGGTTGAATAAATTTAATTACATTATCTTTTATATTAAGAAAATCGAGGTTAAATTTTACAAGAGAAATTCTTTCTCCATTTGAAGAATAATTTATAAAATTATATTCAGGTATAAAAAAGAAACTGTCATTTTTTTGCACTAAAAATTCTTCAGAAATATGATTTGAATAATTTACAAAGTG
>DOWN01000092.1 GCA_003519545.1 Bacteroidota bacterium | reverse complement strand
TGCGATTGATTATTTATATAAACCGCTCGACGTGGATATTACAAGGGCTAAAGTTGATATTTTATTAAAATTTTATCATCAGCAACAACAACTCGAATCATTAAATTCACAACTTATAAAACTAAATGAAGAAAAAAATTATTTTCTGGGAATGGCTGCTCATGACTTGAGAAATCCTCTCGTTATAATTCAGGGATTTGCTGACCTTATCCTTGATGATGGTAATTCTTACCCCGAAGAAACAGTTGAACACTTAAATATTATTAAATCTTCTTCTGAGTTTTGTCTTGAACTCGTTAATAATCTTTTGGATGTTTCCAAAATAGAATCAGGAAAACTTGATTTAAAATTACAAAAAATTAATCTTATTTCTCTGATTAAAAAAACCATTAGGTTCATAACACCAATTGCGTCTAAGAAAAATATAATTATAAATCTGAATACTGAGTTTGATGATTTAGAATGTAATGTTGATGAATCACAGTTTGAACAAGTATTGAATAATCTTATTTCAAACGGAATTAAATATTCTGAAATGAATACTCAAATTACTTGTTCGGTTTCTAAACAGGATGATTTTGCTGTTATAGTAGTTAAAGATCAAGGGAAGGGAATTCCTGAAAATGAAATGAATAAACTATTTAAACCTTTTCAGAAAACATCGGTGAAAAGCACGGCAGGAGAAAAGAGTACCGGTCTTGGATTGGTTATTACCAAAAAAATTGTTGAAGCACATAAAGGCACCATCTCTGTCGAGAGCAAACAAGGAGAGGGAACGAGTTTTACCGTTAAAATTCCTCTTAGTTTATAGGGCTTCCGTATTTTTCTTTTGCATATTCAAATGCATTCATCATATCTATAACTCCTCCTGATTTTGATAAACTTGAAAAGGGAACTTTAGTGTTTTCAAACCCTGCTTTTACTTTCAAATTATCATATTTTCTTGATGAATTCATTATCACTTCTTTAATTTGTGATGCTGTTAAATTAGGAAAATATGCTTTCAGTATTGCTGATATTCCTGCCACTTCAGGGGAAGCCATACTGGTCCCGCTTATTCTCTCATATTTACCTGAGGGTATCGTTGAATTAATTTCCAATCCGGGAGCAAATATATCAACAACTTTACCTGAATAATTTGAAAAATTTGCTACTAAATCATATCCCATATTATAATTTTCAGGGTCTTTTTCCTCACTCCAGTTTTTCATCCAGGAACTCGCACCGACAACCACAAGATTATCAAAATATTTTATCTCATTTCCTTCTTTGTAAAATTTTACCGGAAAATTTATTGTCTCTTCTATGTTTACACTTTCATTTCCTGCTGAAACCACAAACAAAACATTTTTTGATTCAGCATATTTGATTGCTTCTTTAACTATTTCTGCATTAGGTGAAAAATATTTTCCCGCAGACATATTAATAATATGTGCTCCGTTATCTACAGCATATCTGATGGCATTGGCAATATCTTTATCTCTTTCATCTCCCTCATTTGGCACTGCTCTTAGAAACATTAACTTTGCAAATGGTGCTTGTCCTATTCCTTCTTTGTTTCCGGCTATAATTCCGGCTACATGTGTTCCGTGTGATTCATCATCAGGTGCTGATACATCATTATTTCCATATCCTTTTTCAAACAAATCATTTGGATTATCACCTATTAATAAATGTGTATCAGTCGTATCAAATAAATATTTATTTTTTATTTCATACATTGTGGTATATTTTCTCGCATCATCAATGTTTAAGCCTAAAAACATACTTAAAGTTAAAATAGACATCGCTGCATTTTTCGCTTCTCCTGTTAAATTGTCCGCGAGTATTTTTAATTTTTCAGGGTCTGTTGTTATATTATTTCTTCTTAAAATATCTTCTGCCTGTTCAAATCTTTTCAAAGTTGCTTTTAATCCTTCATAAGTTTCTGAAACCTCACTTTTTTCTTCTTCATACTTTTCTTTAACTTTTTTGAAGTAAGGATCACTCTCCGGAGTATTTAATTTTTTAAGTCTTTTATATTCTCTTGTTACTTCAAAATTCAAATATTTTGCGTTACCTAAAAAATTCCATCCGTAAAAATCATCTATATAACCGTTATTATCATCATCTACTCCTTCAATTCCGTTCATCTCTTTATCATTAACCCAAACATTATTTTTCAAATCAGGATGGTTTATATCAAAACCTGAATCTATAACGGCTACAATCACATCACTTCCCGAAGGTTTAATTCCGTTAGCATTGACATAATTATAAAATGTAATTGTTCTGGTACCTTCATATCCGTCTTTGTTCGGGTCAAGTAAAGCCCAGTCAGGTAAATCCTGAGATGAGTTTTTAGCATCTGAAATTAAAGGATAAATTGCAAATAATGTTAACGCAATAAAACCAAAAATAAATGAATTTGAAATTATTTTCATAAAATAGTGTTTTCTATTATAAATTTTAACAACGGTGTAATTCTAAAGTTCCTAAAAAAACTATATATAACAAAAAATCATAATTTTATATATTATTTGTTCTTCAAAATATCAATTTCGGTTTTGAACAAAAATACAAAATAAATGACGGAGTTCCTTAAAAAATACGATTATTATAAATCAATTGTGGACAAGATTCTGATGGAAGTAACCGTTGACAAAAAACCGGATTCACTGTATAAACCAATTGATTATATATTATCCTGGAAAGGTAAGAGAATTAGACCATCTTTGTTGATTTTTTCATGCGAATCTATGGGTGGAAATCCTGAAAAATCTTTTAATGCCGCAGCTGCAATTGAAATATTACATAATTTTACTTTAGTCCATGATGATATTATGGATAATGCTGATACGAGAAGAGGGCGGGAAACTATTCACAAAAAATGGAATACCGATACGGCAATTCTTGCAGGTGATGAAATGATTGGTCTCGCTTATTCACTTTTAGCAAAAACTAAATCTGAAAATATTTCTGAAATTTTTCAGACATTTACAAATGGTATTATAGAAGTTTGTGAAGGACAGGCTTTTGACAAAGAATTTGAAGTTTCAGATAATGTTAATCTAGATGATTATCTTATGATGATCAGAAAAAAAACTTCCAGATTACTTGAAGTTTGTACCGTAATAGGAGGATATATCGCAAACACTAATTCTGAAAATATTGAAGTGTTGAGAATGTATGCAGAAAACCTTGGAACTGCTTTTCAAATCAACGATGATTTACTTGATTTAACTGCGGATGAATTGAACTTCGGTAAGAAAATTGGCGGAGATATACGTGAAAGGAAAAAAACTTATCTTGCTCTTAAAGCAAATCAATTAGTAACGGATAAAGATGATTTGGCTTTTTTGAATAATTTATTCAGCATTAAAAAAAATTTTGAAATCAATGATGCTGATATTAATAAGGTTAAGAATATTTATGAAAAGTTTGGTGTAATTGAAAATACAAGACAAAAGATTTCGGATTATACAAATAAGGCAAATGACTGTCTAAAAAAATTAAAAAATTCGACAGACATTAATTCACTCGTTTGGTTTTCCGAAATGTTATTAAATAGAAATTATTAAAATTGATAGAACAGGAAATAACAATAGTTAATAAAGCCGGAATGCATACTCGTCCTGCATCTCAAATCGTAAAAATTGCAGCGAAGTATAAATCCGATTTTTTTATTTCTAAAAATAATTTTGAAGTTAATGGAAAAAGCATTATCGGTGTTATGACTCTTGCAGCGGAAAAAGGTTCAAAACTAATTTTGAAATTTGACGGTGAAGATGAAGAAGAATTTTCTAAAGAAATGATAAAATTTTTTGAAGAGGGATTTGGTGAACTTTAAATTTATATTGATTTTGCTATTCGGATTTAATCTGAACGTAAATGCAAATTTAAAAATTCCTTCTTATAAATCTGATAAAATATTTATAAAAATTTCAGGTACGGGAACTTATTC
>DOWN01000298.1:1036-3037 GCA_003519545.1 Bacteroidota bacterium | reverse complement strand
AGTATTGTAAAGTGAGTTTATATTCATTTATCTAATAAAAATATTGCTTTTCGCAATTTTATCAATTATACGGCAGTAAATTTCAAAAAGTTGAATTCATCTTTTTGAAATTCATAGTTTCCTAAAAATTCAAACCGAAATTAATTATATTGCGTAATTATTTAAAAATTACAGTTTCAAATTCAGGAATTGAGGAATTTAAGAGAATTTTTAAATGTTATATTAAATATGAAAATTTTATTTTTAATTTTATTCTGTATTTTAATTAATTTTCAAATACAGGGATGTTCAAAACAATCACTTTCAAATAACTTTTCCGAAAACATAAATTTAAAACATAACGGGGAATTTAATCCTATGAAAATTGACAGTATAAAATATAATGAACTGACTGAAGAAGAAAAACGTGTTATCATAAACAAAGGAACGGAAATGCCTTTTACAGGTGAACTGAATAACAATAAGTCAGAAGGAACTTATATCTGCAAAAGATGTAACGCTCCATTATATAGTTCGAAAGATAAATTTGATTCCGGTTGCGGATGGCCAAGTTTTGATGATGAAATAGAAGGTGCTGTAAAGAGAATACCAGATAAAGATGGAATGAGAATTGAAATTTTATGTAATAATTGCGATGGACATTTAGGACACGTGTTTGAAGGTGAAAGATTTACAGAAAAAAATACTCGACATTGCGTGAATTCTATATCAATGAAATTTATACCAACAGGTGAAACATTACCAAAAGTAATATCAAATAAAATGGAATCATCAGGAAGTAATTATCAAAAAGCAATTTTTGCTTCTGGTTGTTTTTGGGGAACTGAATATTTTTTACAAAAATCTAAAGGAGTAATTTCAACAACAGTCGGCTATATCGGCGGATGGAAAGAAAACCCAACATATGAGGAAGTATGTACAGGGAAGACCGGGCATGCTGAAGCAGTTGAAGTGATTTTTGATCCTTCAGTTACAAGTTTTGAGGAACTTGCTAAATTATATTTTGAAACACACGATCCGACACAAGTGAATAGGCAAGGACCGGATATCGGTGAACAATACAGGTCAGAAGTTTTTTATCTTGATGATTCACAAAAAGAGATTACCGAAAAACTTATTAAAATTTTGGAATCAAAAGGTTTGAAAGTAGCAACAAAACTAACTAAAGCAGATAAGTTTTGGAATGCTGAAAATTATCATCAGGATTATTATCAGAATAATGGTAAATCACCATACTGTCATGTTTATAAAAAGAAATTTGATTAGTTAATATATAAACATGTAATTTGAAATTGTAAACCTCACAATTAAGCAAAGTCTATTGATATTAGATTGATAATTTTTGCTATTATAATTAATTTGATATTATATGGGGCTATAGCTCAGTTGGTAGAGCGTTTGAATGGCATTCAAAAGGTCAGCGGTTCGACCCCGCTTAGCTCCACAAAATTTAAAAGGTTATAAGAATTGTTTAAATAAACAAAACTTATAACCTTTTTTATTTTAGATTGCTAAAGAGAAATCTTTTTGTAAATTATCTTTGAACGAACTAAATCAGACTCTGAATGTGAATGATTTGAATGTGACTTATCATCCTTTTTTGTTTTTTCAGTCTGTGTAAATGCAATTAAAAAATTTGAATCGTCAATTTTTATTAAAGCAGGAAAAGTTGATGAGAAATTTGGATTAGAAACAAAAAACTTTTCTGAAAGATTATTTCCATTTTTTGAAATCAGACAAATTCTTTCATTCTTTGGATTTATATTTACATCAGTTTCATCCCAGATAATAATTTCACTCTCATTCTTTAAATTTATAATTTGCTGATGCTTTGCAGAAGGATTATTGCTTATATTGATAGCTTCAGAAAATGTTTTGCCAAAATTTTTCGTGGACGTATAAAAAACACCTTTACCATTTCCCATTGTATGCCAAACAAAGTTAATGTTATTTTTTGATAATGAGACACCGGGACCTGTATGAGGGCATCCGTTAATAGCC
>DOWN01000298.1:0-897 GCA_003519545.1 Bacteroidota bacterium | reverse complement strand
GTATGAGGGCATCCGTTAATAGCCCAGTTATCTTTTCTAATTCTTTCCGGTGTTGAAAAAGTTTTTCCGGAATCGGAGGAATACATATACACAATATCCCGAAGACTATCCTGAAGAATATCACGGAAAGTAATGTTATAAATTCCCTCTTCATCAATTGAAATATTTGTTCTGCAACATTCACAAACAGTTTCCGCGATAATTTTTTCATTAACAAATTTATAAGAATAATCTAATTCAGCAAAAAATAAAGATGAGCCGTTTTCCGAGGAAATAAATCTGTTATCAAGCCAAATAGCACCAATATTACCATTGGGAAGATTAGTAACAGAAAAATATCTTTGATCAATGCTTAAAGAATCCTGAGATATTTTTTGAGGATCAGCCCAATTGATTCCGTTATCATTTGAAACAGAATAATAAATCAACCCAGAATATTGGTTTTTTGGGTTTGGGTTAGCAACACCCCATAACGCGATTATATCTCCTTTACTATTATAAATAACTCGTGGAAGGTTTTCACCATTAGGTTTAATTTTATTACTACCCGGAATTTTTACAGTTTTATTAAATGAATTTTTTTGATCTGCTACAGAGTAGCAAAATTCAAATTCTGAATTTTCATTTTTTGTAATCCAGCTAATAACAATATTGCCCTTATTATCTTTTGTGAAATAAGGGCAAGAGGCATTATTTGAATCTAAAATAAAATCTTCAAAAATATTACTAAAAACAGAATCAGCTTTTTTATTTACTTCATTAATTTTTGAGTTTTCATTTTTATCAGAGCATGACATTAATAAAACAAAACCAAAGAAAAAAATTTTCAAATATTTATTATATTCTAATTTCAACATTTCTTATGATTAATCATTTTTAGAATTTAAAGTGTAATTT
>DOWN01000206.1 GCA_003519545.1 Bacteroidota bacterium | reverse complement strand
CATCTTATATCTGTTATATACTTCAATAATTTTTTTATCTTCGTTAAAAAACGGAGAGTTTAAAAATTTTTCAAACCTGATTTTTTCGTCTCCACTGAAAGAATTTAATATTTTTTCAAATTCATCCAAATTTAAAAATTATTGTTTCAGTTTTTTTAACATATCAGATGCATTAGTATTTTCAGGATTCAGTTGCAATGATTTTTCATAATTAATAATTGCATTCGCATTATCTCCTTTCAACATACATGCCTCACCAAGACTGTCATATACATTAAAAGATTCCGGATAACTTTCCACATTGAGTTTAAAAATTTCTATAGCGGCTTCAAGATTATTACCTTGCAAAAAAGTGTATCCGAGAGAATTCAACTGGCTCTCTTTAAAATTATATTTATCCGGCTCTGTTGTCTTCAAATTTTTATAAGTTTCTATCATCGCCTGCAAACCTTTTTCTATAAAAACCGGAATTAAAGTATCTTCAAGAGATTTTTTTGGCTCGCTGACGCTCATCAGTTCAACATCAAAAATGAGAGTTGCTCCCGGTGGGATTACATTTCCTGCTCCTCTATCTCCATATCCGAGATTTGGAGGAATAATCAATTTAAGTTTATCACCGACACTCATAAGCCCGATTCCTTCATCCCAACCTTTTATCACCTGACCTTCTCCCAGAATAAACTCAATTGGTTCTTTTCTGTCATAAGAGGAATCAAATTTTTTCCCGTCAATAAGTGTTCCGGTATAATGAACTTCCACCGCTTTTCCATTAACTGCTTTATCACCGTTTCCTTTATTAATAACTAAATATTTTAAACCGGAAGAAGTTGTAACCGTATCATCACCGGCAAAAGAAACATTTACTAAAATAAAAAATGAAATTAAATATTTAAGCATAAAATTATTTTAAATTTTTTTCTATAAAATCAATTAAAGAGTGAATAACTTTTATATGAATTTCCTGTGCCCTGTCAGAATATTTTGATTTAGGAGCACGTATTTCGACATCACAAAGAGAAGCCATCTTTCCACCGTCTTTTCCTGTTAAACCGATAATCTTCATTCCATTTTTTTTTGCAGCATTGATTGCATTCAAAATATTCTGTGAATTTCCGCTTGTGCTGATTGCCAGAAGAACATCTCCTTTTTTTCCGATTGCCGATACATATCTTGAAAAAACATCTTCATATCCGTAATCATTTCCCACACAGGATATATGAGACGGATCTGAGATAGAAATTGCTGCAATTGGTTTTCTGTTATCTTTAAATCTCCCGGTCAATTCTTCAGCGAAGTGCATTGCATCACACATAGATCCGCCGTTTCCGCATGAGATAATTTTATTCCCTTTGTTTAAACATTTCACCATCAACTTTCCCGCATCAGATATTTTCACAAGATTTTCAGCATCAAACAAAAATTCATCAAGAATTTTCTTTGCTTCCAGAAAGTTGTCCCTAACCAGAGCGACACTTTTATCCATTAATTAGTATTATTTTATTTTAAAACAATATTTCTTATTTTATTTTAAAATTAAATGGAAAAATAATGAAAAAATTTTTGTTCGTTTTTACAGTTTTATTGAGTTTATATGGGGGAAAAATAAATTCTCAATGGCAGTATATAAATCCTTATCCGAATGGTGAAGATATATTCAGTATAGAAATTCCTGTTCAGAATAAAATTATAGGGGTTGTTAACTGGCTTGGAAACTGTATCGTCTCTACTAATGCCGGAGGTAACTGGGTTACAACTCCAATTGGCGATGGTATAATCAGGCAATTAAGTTTCATTAATGCCAATACAGGATATGCTGTCGGAGCATTTACAGAAATGATGTTTAAAACTACTAACGGTGGAATCAACTGGACATACTTGCCCGGTTCTCCTGACACTACAAAATACGGAGTTGATTTTGCATCTCACTTAACCGGTTGGGCTGTCGGATTTAACGGTTTCATTATAAGAACTTCAAACGGAGGAGTTAACTGGGTATCGCAGACAAATCATTCGGTTACAAACAGAACTCTTTATGGAGTGTTTGCTCCCGGCTCGGCAATTGCTCACGTAGTCGGAAATACTGATGCTGTTTTAAGAACTACAAATGAAGGAGTTACTTTTTCTTTGCATCCTCAGATTTTTCCGACAAGCACGGATTACAGAGGAGTAAGATTTGTTGGAACTGCAACAGGATTCATTTGCGGTTCAGGAAAAAGAATTGCCAAAACTACTAATGGTGGAGTTAACTGGGAAGTTTCATACAATCCCGGTGGGACAGGTCAGTTATGGGCAATTGATATGACAGTTCATGGAAAGGGAGTTGCAGTAGGAGCAAACGGAATAATTATCCGCACAACAAATTTTGGAGCAAACTGGACTGAAGTTACAATTCCGGGATTTACAGGAACTTTTTATTCAGTGAAATTTGATGGCGATGATTTTAATGTTTACATTGCAGGAACAGATTCAAGAATTTATAAATCAACTGATGACGGTGCGACATGGAATGAAGTGACTAAAAGATTTACAACAACATCAATTGAAGGTGTAAGTTTTGTTAATATGAATACAGGATGGGTTGTGGGATTAACAGGAATGACATACAGAACAACTGATGGTGGAAGTTCATGGACAAATCAAACTACAATTGCAACTCAACTTGAAAAAGTTCAGGCAATTGATGCAAGCAATGTCTATGCAGCAGGATATTCAGGAAAAATTCTGAAAACGACAAACGGAGGAAGTAACTGGATAGAACTGACAAGCACTGCCACAGGTGAACTTCTTGGGCTTGATTTTATAAATCTCAACACAGGATTTGTCGCCGGACAAAACGGACAAGTTTTAAAAACAACAAACGCAGGAATGAACTGGGTGAATATTAATTTACCTGCAACTACATTATTATACGAAGTTGATTTTGTAAATGAAAATACCGGTTGGGTTTGCGGTGTAGGAGAGGTAATTTATAAAACGACAAACGGAGGATCGAGTTGGAATTTACAATGGGACGGAACGTCGCTTGGTTTATATGCACTTTCTATGACCGATGCGAATAACGGAGTTGCCGGAGGTTCTAGCGGATTGGCACTTAGAACAACAGACGGAGGAACTTCATGGGTTCCAGCAACCACACCCCCTGCTCAGACGGTATGGGATATGAAAATGAGAAATTCACTTAGTGGATATATTGCATGTGCAAGCGGATATATTTATAAAACAATTGATGGCGGAGTTAACTGGGTTTTAGAAAAAAGAATCACGATAAATACTTTTAATTCAGTGAATATATCAAATGACGGTTACGGATTTGCATGCGGAGGAAGCGGAACATTGATAAGATCTTCTTCTCCGTTAACAGGAACACCGGAAGTTATCAGTTCAGTTATTCCAACTGAATTTTCTTTATTGCAAAATTTTCCGAATCCCTTCAATCCTGAAACAAACATAAATTTCAGTTTGCCTGTTTCAGGATTTACATCATTGAAAATTTATGATGTTTCAGGTAAGGAAATAGCAAATTTAATTTCAGAAAATAAAAATGCAGGAATGTATAATATAAACTGGAATGCTCAAAATTTGCCGAGCGGAACATATTTTTATAGATTATCAGTCACTTCAAATGAACAAAATTCAGTAAACTATAGTAAAACAATGAAAATGATTTTATTAAAATAAAGATATGAAAAAATTTATTTTAACATTTATATTTTTATCTGTTCCAATGTTTGTATATTCACAACAGGTATATATAACCGAATGGAAATCCGAAGCAGATAAAAAAGTTTATGTATCAGACTGGAAATCAGATGCAGATATGCTTGTTTATGTTACGGAATGGAAATCAGACGCCAAGCCAAATTCAGGAATGTGGTATTTTACAAATTGGAAATCAGATGCCGACTGGAAAATTTATTTCACTAACTGGAAATCAGAGGCAGATGTGATAATTAAATTTACCAATTGGAAATCAGAAGCCGGCTGGACAGACAAAGGAAAAAAGAAATATAATATTACTGATTGAATAATGGGGGTATAAACCCCCATTATTTTTTAAAAAATACGTCCGCTAAAAAACAGTTAAAATAGCATAGAATCAAATAT
>DOWN01000153.1 GCA_003519545.1 Bacteroidota bacterium | reverse complement strand
ACCCAATATATTTTTGAAAAAATTTAAAATAATTCAAATATTAAGTTCATTAACCAAAGAAGAATACAAAGAATTTACAGAATTCTGCGAAAGTTATTATTTTAACCGCGGCAGAAGTTATAGGAAAATTCTTGTTGAATTTAAAAAATACAGAAACCGATGGGTTGATTTAGAAAAAATTGAATTAAAAGAATTTTATAAAAATGTATATAACAGTAATGAGTTTAATGTTCAGACAATTCGTAACAGATTTAATGAACTTTCGGATTTGGCAAAGAAATTTTTTGTGTTAAAAGAACTTCAAAATGATAAAGTCTATAATGACTTATTACTTTTAAAAAATTTATATTCAAGGAAACTTTTGAATATATTTGACAGTGAATATGAAAAAACAGAAAAAAAGATTTCCGGCAAAACTGTAAAAACTACTGCAATATCCGAAATTTTGATGCTTAAAACATTTGAACTTGCTCAAAAAAATGATTTCAAAAATATGTTTAATCAACTTAGCAAAGCGATGGATTACAAACTTGGATATGCTATGGATCAATTATATTATTCGGCACTCGAGTTTGAATTGCAAAGATTATATAATTTAAAGAATACCGGATATATGCTTGATATAATTCTGAAAAATTTGAGATCAAATAATTTTATAAAAGAAATTGAACAGAATCACCAATCGGATAACTTACACCTGATAATAAATTATTATCTATTTAAAGCATTTTCTGATAAAAGAGGAGATGATAATTTTAAAAAAGCGGACAGAATATTTTTTAAAAACATTGACAAATTTAATAATGAAGAGAAAAATGAAATACTTATAAATATGATTTCATATTATTTCTCCAAAACACAACAGGGCAAAAAAGAATATCTGAAAGATGTTTTTAAACTTTATAATATAAAACTTAAACTCGGACTTATTGATGAGATTAGAGTTTTGAGATACCCATCTAATGCATATAGAGATTATATTGTTGTCGGTTTACAGTTAAAACAGTTTCAATGGGTGAAAAATTTCATTGAAAAATATTCTTCAGAATTGCCTGAACAAGTAAGAGAAGATGAGATTTCTCTTGCTTATTCAAGATTACATTTTGAAAACGGGGAGTTTGACAAAACTCTTACTTATACTAAAAGAGTAAACACAGATAACAATATTTATTATTTTGATTCAGTCAGATTAAGACTTATGGCGTTGTTTGAATTAACTGAATTTGAAGAAGCCTTTCTTGAACTTGACCGGGTGAAACACTTTATTAAAAATAATACAAAAAGAGTTCCGCTATCAGTAAGAAAATATATGAATTTTTTTCTTGATAACTTCAATAAAATATTAAAAATAAAACTTGATCCGAATAAAAAAGCGGTTGATTATTTTTATCATGAAGTCACGACCGCACAAAATCTTAATAACAGAGTTTGGTTTATCAATAAATTAAAAGAAATGAAATAATAAGTTGATACTGAATTAATAATTGGGAATAATATTAAAATTAAATTGATTAATTTTGAATTCGATGCAGTTCAAAACTTGGGTTCAAGAAATTTTCTTACAAATTACATTTTCCATCAAAACTTCCTTTACATTCACAAATGAAAAAGATTTTAATTTTATTTTTTGTTTTAATTAATATTGCTTACTCTCAAGAGGGCAATATAAAAGAAATTCAGATATTACACTGGAATGATTTCCATGCGAGAAATACACCTTATCAGGTTACAAAAAAAGACAGTCTGGACAATTCATACAAAGTAACAGTCGGTGGTGTATCAGGTGTTTTAGGTTATTTAAATAAATACAGAGATGATAAAACTTTGCTACTAAATGGTGGAGATGACTTTCAGGGTTCCCCAATCTCAACTCTTACGAAAGGAAAATCACAAATAGAGTTATTAAATTTATATAACCTTGATGCTTTTGTACTTGGAAATCATGAATTTGATTACGGAGAAAATTCATTAGACTCTGTATTGAAAATTGCAAATTTTGATTATATAAGTGCGAATGTGTATTTCACAAATGAGAACAGAACATTTGCAGAAAGATTTGTAATAAAAGAAGTTAACGGCGTGAAAGTTGGTATAATTGGTTTAACTGCTTTTGATTTGAAAACTTTGGTTCTCCCAAAAAACGTTGATGAAATTGAAATGTTGAATGTTGACACAGTAATCACACAATCAGTGAAACTCTTAAAAGAGGCAGGGTGTGATATAATAGGTCTGTTAACACATATAGGAGTTGAAAATGACAGAATGTTAGCGGCAAAATATTATGGTGATATTGATTTCATTATTGGTGGACATTCTCATACACCTTTATTCAGAGCAGAAAATGTAAATAACGTTTTAGTAGCACAGGCAGGATCTTACGGGAGATGGATTGGTAGAGTTAATTTAAAAGTTGATATTGATAAAGATACCGTTGTTGATTTCAAAGGAAGATTGATAGAAACAATTTATGATTCTACGATAAACGATATGAATGCAGAACTGATTGTATCTAATATGCTTAAAGATATAGAACCACAGCTTAAAAGAGTGATAGGTGTTTTAGAAAGTGATTGGGTGAGGGCTTATGATGAAGAGTTTAATCTTGGTCAATGGGAGGCTGATGTTGTAAGAAATAAATTCAATACAGATCTCGCATTTCTGAATGCCGGAGGAATCAGAAAAGGATTGAGCAAAGGAGATATTACTGTCGGAGATATATGGGAAGTGAATCCATTCGGAAATACTATCGTAAAATTTGAAGTGTCAGGTGCTTCACTGAAAAAAATGATTCACAACAATATTAAACAAAGAGTAATCGAAATAAAAGAGATTGGCTCTAGTGATATGCTAGTTGCATCAGGGATATTAGTAAAGTATAATTCGGGTAAAATAATAGATGGAGAAGATGATTTCATAGAAGAAATAAAAGTGAATGGTGAAGTGGTTATCGATAATAAAACATACACAATAGGAACAAATAATTATATGGCGGCACAATTCAAAAAATATTTTGGAGATATTGGGCATGACATTATCGTAAATGATACAAATATTTTGGACAGGGACTTATTTATTGAGGCAGTTGAAGAACAAAAAATAATTAACACAATTTTAGAGAAAAGAATAATTGATACTACTCCGGAAAAATTAAAATAAATTAAATGAAAGAACAAAGAACAGTAAACTGCGTAAAATTAAAAAAAGAGTTACCCGGACTTGACAGACCACCTATCCCCGGAGAACTCGGCGAAAAAATTTATAACAGCATTTCAAAAGAAGCCTTTAATATGTTTCTTGAACATTTTAAAATGATTGTTAACGAATACCGGCTGGACTTAAGTTCACCTGCAACGGATAAAATTTTTGAAGAACAAATGAATGAATATTTTTTTGGAGAAGGAATGAAATTGCCCGATGAATATACACCACCGGAAAATAAATAACTCAATTGGAATTTTATAAAATAGATAAATATTTAGATTATCCAAAGAACATTGCTTATGATATGTTCCTGGATGAAAGAAATCTGAGATTACTAAAGAGGGTAATTTATTTTATAATCGGATTTTTTGTTATCTATGCTTTGGTATTTATCTTTGAAGAAAATTTACCTGCCGGGATAATCCTGCCTTTTATTGGACTTAATAT
>DOWN01000027.1 GCA_003519545.1 Bacteroidota bacterium | reverse complement strand
TATATATATTATTTATCTCAAATGTATCTCTATGTCAAATTTGGACTATTGATAAAACCTTCAATCATAATCAACTAATGTTCTTTGATGTTCATGCGTTAGATTCTAATTCTGCATTAATTAGCGGTATCACTAGAAATCAACCTCCAAATATTGGTAAAATTTATTACAGAAATTCCCAAGGCAAATATAAAATGCTTCCTGATCATCAAATTGCTAACGAAATTGGTTATCATCTCATTTATGCATTTGATTCTTCAAATATTTTAGTTTCAGCTCATAGAATTGTTTATCAGACTACAAATATGGGGGTTACTTGGGATTCAGTTCTCGGTGATAATTATGGATCATGTGTTGATATATTATTTTCAAGCGAAAATGAAAATATTGGCAAAATATTATTTGACGCAAATGGAGGGAAAATTGATTGGAAATTATTTCGAACATATAATAAAGGTCTAAATTGGTCGAGAACTTCAGTTTACCTTGGTTCTGAATATCGTAGTATCTGGCGAACCTCTTGCTTCACAGATTCTAATGATTTTTATATTGCATCAGGTAATCAATCTATAATGTCCGGAAAAATGACTTATTCACTTGATGCAGAAAACTGGTGGGATGAATCTTTTATTCCTTTACCGGTTTTTTATATAAATAAAATTGCTTTCAAGAATGACAAAAATACAGGACTTGCATTAGGAAGAAATTCTACTCACACAATTTTTTTCAGAACAACTAACCATGGAATCAGTTGGAATGCAATGATTTATGACCCCTCCGTCTGCTGGGATATTAAATGGATTGATGGAACTGATATTGTCTATGTATTATTAGAAAACAAAATAATAAAATCAACTGATGCGGGATTGACCTGGAATATAATTTTAACTGCAGATCTTGCTTCAAGATATTTTTACAGTTTTGATTTTAAAAAAATTAATAATAAAATTTATGGTTGGTTAATTGCACCGGGTTCCGGTATCAGAATTATGAAAATGGTTGATTCAATCACGACTTCCAACATTTCCAATATTTCATCTGTTGTGCCGGAAGGGTATGAACTGAAACAAAACTATCCGAATCCATTTAATCCGGAAACGAATATAGAATTTTCTTTGCCTAAAAATGGTAATGTAGAATTGTTAATTTATGATATAAACGGAAAAGAGATTTTGAAAATTTCAGAGTATAAAACCGCAGGAAAATACAACTATAGTTTTAATGCTAAAAATCTTCCTTCAGGTATTTATTTTTATACTTTAAGTTCAGAAAATTTCCGTGATTCTAAGAAAATGATACTTTTAAAATGATCAAATTAGTTTTATTAATATTAATAAATTCTCTCTTTATTATGAATTTAAACTCACAGACAAAGTGGGAGTGGAGTCATCCGAAAGGTACCGGCAATGATTTGTTCGGATTTGATTTTGCCGATGATATGACAGGTTATGCTTGCGGGTATCTTGGGAATGTTATTAAAACTACTGATGGAGGGCAGAACTGGTTTGCTTTGAATACGGGGGTTAAACATTGGTTATTTGAAGTGAAATGTATAAACAAAGATACTGTTATAATTGTTGGACAGGGATCATCAATCAGAACAACAAACGGTGGATTAAACTGGAATACATTTACGATTTCAAGTTCACCTTTATATGATATATATTTTTTAGATAATAAGACAGGCTTTGTTGCGGGTGAAGTAGGGAGAGTGTATAAAACTACAAATTCAGGATGGAACTGGTTACAATTAGCACAAGCGAGTTCTTCATTACTTTTGAGGTGTTATTTTTATAATGAACAGATTGGGATGTTAACGGGAAGAAATTGTGTTTATCTAACTTCAAACGGAGGACAAAGTTGGAATTTACAGAGTATTCCTTATGAGCCAATTGAAAATGTAGAAGGACTACAGATAGTTGATACAAATTTTATTTGTGTAGTAAAAAATTTAGAGAAAAAGTTTTATTTAACAACTAATCAAGGAATAAATTGGATCTCATATTCATTTAATTTACCAAACGAAGGATCTGGTGGAGATATTCCCCGTGGTTTATATTTTAAAAACAAGGATTCAGGATTAATAATAACTGATTTAGGAAGGATTTTAAAAACAACGAATGGAGGAGTGAACTGGAACCTGACTTATACAACTCTCAATATGTATAAAATACACAAACAGAACAGCAAGATAAGAATAGCAGGTAAAGGTGGAACTATGGCATATCTGGATAGTAATTTTAATAATTTAACTGTACAGTCAGGAGGTATAAACTCTCTTAATGATATGTGTGTAGTTAATGAAAATGTGATCTATGCATGCGGAGACAGAGGAGATATAATGAAGACAACGAATCAAGGTATGAGTTGGTTAAAATTAAATTCGGGTAATACAACAAGACTGAATGGAATAAGTTTTATAAATGAAAATACGGGATATGTTGTTGGAGATTCAGGTTTATTTTATAAAACAACAAATGGTGGAAATAACTGGAATTCTGTGAATAATATTTCGGGAAGGATACTTTTAAGAGTTCATTTTTTTAATGAGAATGAAGGAGTTGTTACAGGTAGAGGTATGTTACTTTTAAAGACTTCAAACGGAGGTTTAAGTTTTGATACTAATTATTCAGAAGTAGATTTTAGTGGATTTACTGGTTTACGATTTTATAATGATTTAACAGGATTTGCTTCATCAGCAAGGATATTTAGAACAACAAATGGTGGGAATAATTGGGCACTTGTTGGTATGAATGCTACCGGCTCTGGTCAGGATATAAGCATTTTAGACAGTAACAGATTAATTTCAGTTAGTTCTATATTTATTTACAGGTCTTCTAATATGGGAGTTAATTGGGTTAGGTATGATCCTCCGGGAGATTATTTTTTTTCAACTTGTGATTACACTTTGAACGGAAATCTATTTATGGGAAGTAGTCAAGGCAGAATATATAAAAGTATTGATAATGGTGAAACCGTTGAGAGATATGATACAACATTTACAAATCAAAGTTTGAGTAAAATCCGATTTGCAAATGCAAACACGGGTTTTATTGTAGGAGGAAATGGTATTATCCTTAAAACAACAAATGGTGGATTAACATCAATATCATCAAACAATCAGGTTTTAAATTATTATAATATAAACATATTTCCAAACCCTGTAAATCCTACTTCTGTGTTGGAGGTGAA
>DOWN01000263.1 GCA_003519545.1 Bacteroidota bacterium | reverse complement strand
ATTGGGATTGGCGATGTAGTTTGAGAATAACCTTGTGAGAAATTGAATTTTAAAAATTCAGAATATTGATTTTTATTTTGCGAAATAGGTAGAGTTAAATTATCAGAAAAATTAATCTGAATTTTGACAGGATTTAAATTGAAATTTTCAGCAGAAGAATTTTTACTCGCATTTTCAGACATTTTTTTATCAAGATAACAACAAGCATTACAATCTTCAACAATTTTTACACACACTTCTTCGGTGAGAGAATTTTGATTGATTATAAAAAACGAATAATAAATTACCAGATTTACGGAGTAAATAGAAATAAAAAACAAACTTATGCAGGAAATGATATGAAGAAAAGTTTTATTCAATTAATAGTTGAGTATAAAATGGTTTTTTATTCTGGAAAAGACAATTCATAAATAATTTGTTATTTAGAAGAGAATTTAAAGGATACAATAATATAAAAGTTACCGATTTATAAATTGATTATTTTTTGCAGATTGGATATATTTGAGGTCATATTAATAAAGAATTTACTCCTAAATAGTAAATAAATTTCAATTTAAATAAAGAAAATGTTTGCAATAGTTGACATTAAAGGTGTTCAGTATAGAGTCACCGAAAATCAGAAGTTATTCATACCAAAAGTTAAAGCAGATGCAGGTGAAAAACTTACTTTTGATAAAGTATTGATGTTTTCAAATGACGATAAATCATTTGATATAGGGACACCTGTTTTATCAAAAAAAGTAGAAGCAACTGTAGTTGACCATGTAAAAGATGATAAAGTAATTGTATTCAAGAAGAAGAGAAGGAAAGGTTATAAAGTTAAGAAAGGTCACAGACAGCAATATACTCAGGTAACTATAGATAAAATAATCTGATTGATGATAAATAACCCTGAGAATAAGTATCTCGAGTTAGGTAAAGATTATTTTACTGATGAATATTACAATGAATATTTCGGCGGTAATTATTTAGAAGAGACTAAAGATTACTCCTGTCCGACAGCATCTGATATAAAATATTTAATGGAATGGGTCGGTGAAGATTTTAAAAGTGCAATTGATTTTGGTTGTGCGTTAGGAACTTTAGTAAAAGAACTTAACGATGATGGCATAAATTGCATCGGGCTTGAAGTAAGCGAGTATGCAGTAAAGAATGCAGTGAGTGAAAAAGTTTACAGAGATACTTACGAGAATATAACATCATATATTGAATTACCTGTTGATTTAATTATTGCAAGTTATAGTATTGAACATTTCAGTTATAAAGATCTTGAAGAATTTTTAAAATGGTCAAGTAAGAACTGCAGATATATGTTTGTATCAGTTTATTATTATAATCTGATAAACAAAGACGATGAAGTATTTGAAGTGATACCAATAAAAGAAGGTTGCAGATGGTGGATTAATAAGTTAAGTGAATATTTTGATGTGTTATTCACTGATAAAATGATTGTTTGTAAATCAAATTATTTAAAATAAAATTAAAGGAAATATAAAATGGCACACAAGAAAGGCTTAGGCTCAACAAAAAATGGCCGTGATTCAAATGCCCAGAGACTTGGTGTAAAAAAATTCGGTGGTGAAGTTGTAAAAGCAGGAAATATTATAATCAGACAAAGAGGAACAAAATACGCTCCCGGTCTTAATGTTGGATTAGGTAAAGATTATACAATTTTTGCACTTTCAAACGGAAAAGTTTTATTTACCGAAAGAAAGGGTAAAACTGTAGTAAATGTTTCACCTGAAAACTCAAACTAATTTTTTCACATCTAAATTTATTAATTAAAAATTATGAAAATAACTGTTGTAGGAGCAGGTAATGTCGGTGCTACTTGTGCTGATGTTATAGCAAGAAATGAATTTGCAAATGAAGTAATTTTACTGGACATTAAACAAGGTATCTCAGAAGGTAAATCCCTTGATATTTGGCAAACAGCACCGATTTGTAATTATGATACAAGAACAGTTGGATCAACAAATGATTATTCAGTGACTAAAGATTCAGATATAGTTATCATTACATCCGGATTACCAAGGAAACCCGGAATGAGCAGAGATGATTTGATTTCTACAAATGCAGGAATTGTAAATTCTGTAACTGAGAATATAATTAAATACTCTCCAAATACAATTATTATCGTTGTATCAAATCCATTAGATGTAATGACTTATGTTGCTTATTTGAAAGCACAACTACCTTCAAATCAAGTAATGGGTATGGCAGGAATTTTAGACACCGCAAGATACAGAGCATTTTTAGCAGAAGCATTAAATATTTCACCTAAAGATATTCAGGGAATGTTATTAGGCGGACATGGTGACACAATGGTTCCATTGCCAAGATATACAACTGTCAGCGGTATTCCGGTAACAGAGCTTATTGACAATGAAAAACTTAATGCAATTATAGAGAGAACAAAAAAAGGTGGCGGTGAACTTGTAAATTTAATGGGCACATCTGCATGGTATGCTCCCGGAGCAGCTGCAGCACAGATGGCTGAGGCAATTGCCAAAGATTCAAAAAGAATTTTTCCGGTTTGTGCATGGTTAAACGGTGAATATGGATTGAAAGATATTTATTTAGGTGTTCCTGTAGTTTTAGGAAAAAATGGAATTGAAAAAATTATCGAATTGAAATTGAATAAAGATGAAATGCAACTTGTAAATGATTCAGCAAAAGCTGTAAAAGAAGTTATGGATGTTTATGATAAAATGAAATAATAATACTTTTATCTCCGGTATTTAAAAAATGCCGGAGATTTATTTATTAACTTTTAAGGTTAAGATTGTCCCGCTCTCACTCGCATCAATAGAAAACTCATCCACAAGTGTTTTAATTATAAATATTCCTCTTCCGTGCTCTTTTAATATATTTGACTGGTCTGTCGGATCAGGTAATTTTTTAATATCAAATCCATCTCCCTGATCCTGAATTTTAATGCACAAGCTTTCATCATTACACGTCAAAAAAACGAATACAAATTTTTCAGGATTTTCTTTATTTCCGTGAACAATAGCATTAATAATTGCTTCAGATACTGCAATTTGGAAATTTATAAATTTTTCCATCTGAAGCTGAAAAGTATTGTTAATTTCAATTAAAAGATTTTCAACTTTGAAAACTTCAGATCTTTTACTTTCGAGTTTTAACTTATATTCGA
>DOWN01000254.1:15740-22494 GCA_003519545.1 Bacteroidota bacterium | reverse complement strand
TCAGTATGGTGATTTAACTCATAAATTGAAATTCTTTTTATATAATCTCTCGGAATGAATTCAGCAAAATCTTCAAGTCGGTTTACGCCAATTTTTTTAAACGCTTCTGCCCGTTTTTCACCTATTCCTTTTATAAATTTTAATTCCAATTATTTTATGTAAACTAATTTTTTTGTTGTTTTCGCTGATCCACCAATTAATCTGTAATAATAAACACCCGAACTTAAATTCTCCGGGATAAAATTAAAACTGTAATTACCCGGAGTTAAAATTCCTAATTCTTCACTAAATACAAGACTTCCTGACACATCATAAATTTGTAATCTATATCTTTCTGTTTTTGAAATTTCATATTTTATAATAGTACCGGAATTAAATGGATTAGGATAATTCTGAGATAATCCAAAATTATAAATCGTCGGAGTTACAACAGTATCAACATTTTTTTTTATTGTCATTTTTAATATTAAACCGTTATAACCGACAGCAAAAGCCACACTGTCATTTTTCATAAAAACGGAATTTAATGAAACATTCTCAGCCGGCTCTACGTTTTGCCTTTTCCAAATATTCCCCCCGTCATACGTCCATAATATATTGGTAGTATATCCTACCACAAATCCACGGTTCTGATTATAAAAATGTACACTCCTCAATGAGTTGCCAACATTACTATTCTGAAATTGCCAGGAATTTCCTCCATCTTCAGTTTTAAAAATATTACCCGGCAACCCGACAAAATATCCTGTAAGTGAATTTAAAAAATATAATCCATGTATGTTCTTATCAGTATTACTGTTCATAATTGACCAGTTAGAACCAAAGTTCTCAGATTTATACATTTTCCCTGTATGCCCGACAACAAAAATATTTTCATTTGGTAAACATTTAATTGCTGTAAACAGATTTGTATTATTTATTAATACTGCATCAAAATTTTTACCGCCATTTTCACTTTTATAAATGTATCCGCTTTCAGAACAAATTATTAAAAAATTATCTCCGTATCCTGATATTGAATTAAAACTTTCATTTAATGAACTGTTCAGGATTGTCCAGTTATTTCCTAAGTTTGTAGTTTTTACCACACTCCCTGATGAACCACAAATATAAATATTGTTATTCTCAGGGTTAACATAAATACTTCTGAACATTTCTCCTAACCCTGAAAAAAGCAAACTCCAGTTATTCCCGGCATTTGTAGTTTTTAAAATTGCACCACCTTCTCCACAAATGAATCCGGTATTTTCATTTAAAAATTTTACATCATAGAATAAAAAAGGAGTTTCGTATGGCATTCTTTCAATTAACAGTTTATCCTGAGCTTTCAAACTGTTAAATATCGGGGATATTAAAATAATTAATATTATAATTTTCATTAAAATAATTTAATAATAAACCTTAATTTTCTCAATTACATTTAAATAGTCATTTGTTGAAGTTTGTCCGGACTCGTCTGAAGGGTGAATCTGAAATTCGTAATATCCCTACATAAAAGTTTTTTGCAAAGGGCTCAGGCAATTTTACACTTTTTCATTCATAATTCTCATCTAAACTATTTAAAAAATCCTCACCCTCCTCAGATTGAGATTCTGTATTGAATATCATAGGCGATTTATTTAGTTTTTATCCTTAAATATATGTTTTTTAAAAATTTCTCAAACCAAAAATGCACTCCACTTTCTTTAAATCACTAATCATCACATTATTGATTTCAGCATGCTTTTCCGTTAATTCTTCTCTCGCTCAATCCCAAACGGAAAAATACTCTTTCGTTAAAATAATTCTAAACTCTGATAACGATTTAAAAAAAATAAAACAGACAGGTCTCGAATTTGACCACGTTCACATTCATGAAAATACTCTTGAAGTCTATCTCTCGTCTAAAGAAATGGAACTTCTTAAAAAATCAGGTGTGAATTATAATGTCGAAATTCCTGATTGGGATGCTTTCTATCTTGATCGTCTCTCTAAAGAAAAATTCGTAACAGATAATATTCAGACAAACAACTATCCGATTTTTAATAATTCCATAAGTGGAACTATGGGCGGATATTTAACTTTCGCTGAAGTTATTACCAAACTTGATTCCATGAGAATCAAATATCCAAATCTGATTTCACAAAAATTTTCTCTCGGAAATTCTGTAGAAGGAAGACCGATGTGGACTGTTAAATTGTCTAACTCACCAAACTCCGTCTCCGGTAAACCTGAGGTTTGGCTTCACGGTTTAATCCACGCAAGAGAGCCATTGAGTATGATGAATCTTATGTATTATATGTATTGGTTACTTGAAAATTATAACATTGACCCGATTGCAACTTATATTCTCAATAATAGAGAATTATATATTACACCCGTTATCAATCCTGATGGATATGAATATAACAGATCAACAAATCCAAGCGGTGGTGGTATGTGGCGTAAAAACAGAAAAAATAACAGCGGCTCTTTCGGTGTTGATTTAAATAGAAATTTCGGTACGTTTCAATTTTGGAATTCAACTAATAATGGTTCATCAACAGATCCGACTTCTGATACTTATAGAGGGCTCACTCCTTTCTCAGAACCTGAAACTCAGAATATGAGGAACTTCGTTAACTCAAGAAATTTTAAAAATATTCTTTCGTATCACACTTACGGAAATTATTATATAAGACCTTGGGGATGGCAAGACGTTCCGACACCTGACGAAAAAATTTTCCAGGAAATGTCTGAACAAATGTCTCTTCATAATCATCACACTTCAGGCAGATCTAATCAAACTGTAAATTATGGTGTCAGAGGTGTTACTGATGACTGGTATTATCAGGATTCAGGTCACTCTAAAATATTCGCAATGACTCCTGAACTTGGAACGGGAACAGATGGTTTCTGGCCCGCTCAATCAAGAATTCTTCCGCTCGCAAGACTGAGCGTTTGGTCAAATATTTATTTTTCTATGATTGCAGGCGGATTTATTTTTCCTGAAAATTTAACTCTTAATAAAGAGTCATATACTCCCGGTGAATCAGGAACTCTTAAAATTCTTCTGAGAAATAAAGGTCTCGGAAATATAAGCCAGGCGAATGTCAATGTTTCATCTAACTCTCCTGGTTTATCAATCTCAAACCCATCTCATAATTTTGTTAATTTTAATACGGCAACAAACGATAGTATTACTATTAATTTCACAGTTCCTGTAAATGCCGTTAATAATACTGCTTATGAAATTGATGTAAATATCAGACAAGATAATCAGATGGTTATGCAAAAAAGTATATGGGTTTGTGTAGGTAATGGTGTTGTCTCATTTGCTGACAGTGCAGAAAATGGTATCTCCGGAAGATGGACTGCTTCAGGCGGATGGGGAATTACAAATACTCAATCAGTTTCTCCTGTTAATTCTTACACCGATAGCCCGACAGGTAACTATTCTAACAGCACAAACAGAACTCTGACTTTAACTAATGCTATTAATGTATCTGCGAGCAAGGTTACAAAAGTTTCTTACTTCAGAAGATACGCTATTGATACTATTGATAATGCTTATCTCGATGTCTCGACTGATAACGGAACCACATGGAGTTCGGCTGTTTTTTATAACAAAACAAACACAACCTGGACTAAAGATATTATTGATATTACTTCTCTTGCAAATGGTTCATCTCAGATGAAAATCAGATTTTCTCTCGTTTCAAACGGAAGTGTAGTCAATGACGGAATTTATATTGATAATATCCGGATTGTAAATTATAATGCAGTGCCTACCAATATAACAGTTACTTCAAACGAAATTCCTAATCAATATTCTTTGAATCAAAATTATCCGAATCCTTTTAACCCAAATACAAAAATCTCTTTCGCTATTCCTGAAAAGAATTTTGTTTCGTTAAAAATTTATGATATGCTTGGTAAAGAAATTGCTTCACTCGTTAATGAAGAGTTAGCAGCAGGTAATTATAATTATGATTTCTATGCTTCAGGACTTTCCAGCGGGATTTATTACTACACAATTAAATCCGGAAATTTTTCTCAAACTAAAAAAATGACGTTAATTAAATAGGTTTAAATTCTAATGATTAAAATTATTTCTCTGTTTTTATTATTTGTTTCTTTTAATTCTGCTTTTTCAAATGATTTGTTCAATGTTGATAATTCATCTGATGCAGTTAAATCAGATATAAAAACTCAAATCTCAAATCCTGTTTTTTTGAAATTAAATTTCTCAGAACTCGAATCTGTATATAATTCAAAATCACATGAACTTACTTTAAATATTCCGGTAGGAAATTCAAATTCTTTAAGAACATCTGTTCCGGTAATTTTAAAACGCTTCAATGTTTACACAGATGATGTTAAAATGGTTGAAAAAACTATTGCAGGTGATAAACCGTTGAAAATAAATAATCCTGTATTAACTTATACAGGTGTTTTACCTGACATAAAAAATTCTCTCGTTGTATTAAATTTTTTTGAAAATGAAATTGTCGGTTTGGTTAAAACTGATAATGATATATATGTTATAGGAAAGATTGGAAAAGAAACGGATGTAACAAATGATTATATATTGTTTAGTGAATCAAACAGAAAAATGACAAATGCATTGTTATGCGGTTCTGAAATTTTTGGAGTTCCGCAAGAAATAAAAAATACCATACAGTCTCTTAAATCAAACAGAGATAATGGTTTTGAAACAATGTTGAATGCTGTTGTTGCAATTGATATTGACCACTTCACAAATAATGTTTATGGCGGTGCTACTAATGCTATTAACTGGGGTACAGCACTTATTGCTGCAACTTCCGCTATCTATATGAAAGAAGAAAATATAAAACTTTCTATAGGTTATATACGTTCATGGACAACACCTGACCCTTACACTTCAACTTCAGGTCCCGTGATGTTAAATCAATTTGCTAATGAATGGATTTCAACACAGGGAAGTGTTAACCGGGTAATCGCTCACTTACTCACAAGAAGAAATAATCTCGACGTTGCAGGTATCGCATATCTCGGTGTGCTTTGTAATAATAATCTCGGTTACGGTTTAAGCGGAACTTTAACAGGGGTAATAAATAATATTCCAAATTATTCTTATGATGTAGTTGTTGTTGCTCATGAAATGGGTCATAATTTCGGATCACCTCATACTCATAACTGTTCTTGGGTTGGTGGACCAATTGATACTTGCGAACAGGTTGAAGGTGGTTGTTATAACGGACCGATAAGACCTACTGTCGGTACCATTATGAGTTATTGCGATCTCGTTTCCGGTGGTTCTGTAGTTCTTGATTTCGGAGATCAACCCGGTGAACTTATTAGAATTCGTGCAGAGTCTGTAGGTTGTATCACTCCACTATCACCTTCAGCATTGGAAATTGCATATCCTGACGGAGGTGAAACTTACAGAACAGGTCAAACACTTGCTATCTGGTGGGGCACTTCTCTCACAGGGAATGTAAATCTTGAATACTCAACGAATAACGGAACGTCTTGGTCAACGATTCAAAATAATCATCCTGCAAATTCAAGAAATTTTAATTGGGTAATTCCTGTAATGTCATCAACTCAAAATGCTAAAGTAAGAATTTATGATTCATCAAATCCGTCAGTTGGAGATACTTCATTTGGTACTTTCAGAATTATTCTAAACTTGAATTCCATTTCTACTGTTTCTCCACCGACTTTCACTAAAGTTATTACGGCAAGTAATAATCCTGAAATCCAAAAATTTGTCTGGACTTCTGCGGGAAATCATCCGACTATAACTTATGCTTTTAAAATCAGAAAAGGTGGCACTTCACAAAATACAGACAGAAAAATTACATCAGATAACTCAGGAAGCGATACAGCAATAAGTTTAAGAAAAAGTTTTCTTGATTCACTTGCTGCAAGTCTCGGAACTGTGAACGATTCTGTTTTATGTATTTGGTCTGCAACAGCATATAACGGAATTGATTCAATTACTTCAAATTCTTTTATAGTCGTGCTGAAACGTGATGGAGTTGGTATCAGTTCAATATCTTCAGTTGTTCCTGAAAAATTTGAACTCGGGAATAATTATCCAAACCCATTCAATCCTGTTACAAATATTGAATTTTCTATTCAGAAAACTTCAAATACAAATTTATCGGTTTATGATGTAAGCGGAAAACTTGTTTCAACATTAGTAAATCAAGTTCTTTCACCCGGAGTTTATAAATATGATTTCAACGCAACAAATCTTTCTTCCGGAATATATTTTTACCGATTGGAAAATGAATTTTTCACCGATACAAAACGAATGATCCTCATAAAATAATTTTTTTTATTTTACTATAATCCCTTCGGAGGTTGAGCAAAGCGAAATCCCGCTCTGCGGAGAGATTGCGACTAACCTGTCCCGATTTATCGGGAATTTATTCATAAATGCCCCCTTTGGAGGGGGTTGGGGGGAGGATTTATCATCTCCCGCTGGAGTCTCCTGAAAGGGACTCCAGCGTTTAATCATACCTTTGATTTAATTGGTGCAATTCGTCTAATTCGTGTTAATTCGTGGTGAAACTACCTTTGTCATTGCGGGTTCTGTCATCCTATAACGCTTCTGTCATTGCGGGCTTGCCCCGCAATCTCAAATCATTCCACACCTATTCGTGCAATTCGTCTAATTCGTGTCAATTCGTGGTGAAACTTACTTTGTCATTGCTGACTTTTAAACATTCCTTTGATTTCCATTCGTGCAATTCGTATAATTCGTGTTAACCTGTCCCGACTTGGCGGGATTCGTGGTGAA
>DOWN01000254.1:15266-15624 GCA_003519545.1 Bacteroidota bacterium | reverse complement strand
ACTTGGCGGGATTCGTGGTGAAGATTATCCATGTCTTTCACTAATAATAAATTTGTGACTTTCAAAAAAATAATGTAATTTAGCAGTGACAATTTATCCAAACTAATCCCTATGATCACACTTTTTAAAAACGGAAAAGTATTTATCAGCAAATCAAAATTCGTTAGCGAATTCGCAGTAGATGATGTAACAGGAAAATTTGTTTACGTCGAAAGCGAAAACAAAAAACCCGACTTCGACCACACAATAGACCTAAAACAAAATCTCGTAATACCCGCATTCTTTGATGCACATTGCCACTTGTTTAAAGCATCACAAATAAATTCAGAACTCAATCTCCGAAACGCAAAAACCAAAT
>DOWN01000254.1:516-15174 GCA_003519545.1 Bacteroidota bacterium | reverse complement strand
TTCAGTCCCCCTGGATAACCGGCGGATACTACTCCGACGCAAACATATCTGACGGATTCACACCTGACATTAATTTCCTCGACCAAATCTGCCCTGACATCCCGATCATAATCTCACGATTCGATTTCCATTCCGCTTATATAAACTCAAAAGCATTTGAACTTTCAGGATTAATCAACTGTATAGATAAATTCGAAAAAGAAGAAATCATTCACGATGATAAAGGAAAGTTCACAGGACTTGTAAAAGAAAGAGCGAGAGAGTTCGTCCTTTCAGCAGTTCCGGTTAAATCAAATGAAGAACTCGCTAAGGATCTCGAAACAGAAATTAAAAAACTTCATTCACTCGGCATCACAGCAGTTTCAGATATAACATTACCATTCGACCTCGATATTTTTGAAATTTTAATTCGCAAAAATAATTTAAATCTATTTATTGATAGCCGATTACCGTTTGAATCATTTTATGAAATCGAAAATTATAAAAAAAGATTTTCAGAATTTAAAAACTCAATTCGTTTCAATGGCTTCAAAGCATTTTATGATGGAACACTCTCGAGTGAATCAGCATTGATGCATGATAATTATATTGGGACAAATCAAAACGGTATCAGAACTGATTACATACTTTCCGGTGATTTTAAAAAAACAGGTGAAAATATTCATCATGCGGGATACCAGATTTCCGTTCATGCGATAGGTGATTTAGCGGTTACTGAACTTCTTGATTTTTTTTCCGAACTTAAACATGAGAAAATTAATACTGCTTCAGAAAAATATAATTCACGCTACCGTATCGAACACGCACAGCATATAATAGATAAAGATTTGAAAAAATTTAAAAAGTTGAATGTCGTTGCTTCAGTGCAGCCAACACATTTATTTTCCGATGCAATTTCAGTAACAAAAAAATATGAGAATTTAAAAACAACTCACCGATATAAACAACTTATAGAAGACGGAGCGACTGTATGTTTCGGAACAGATTTTCCAATTGTGGAAGAAAATCCATTTGAAACAATTTATTACGCAATGACGAGAAAAGCCATCGGATTTGAAAATGGTTTTTTACCGGAGTATAATATTTCACTGGGAGATTGTATAACCTGTTATACTCAAAATTCCGCTTATGCATCATTTTTAGAATCAGAACGTGGTTCAATTTCAGTTAACAAAATTGCCGACTTCCTCATCCTCGAAGATTTATTCCAAATGTCCCCCGAGTCCCTCCGCACCCAAACCCCAATTGAAACCTACCTCTATGCAAAAAAAGTTTTTTAAAATTTTTATGATTTCAAAAAAAATAAAATATTTATTTAAATCTAAATGTCATTGCGTCCTTATTTATCAGGAATCCGCAATTTCAAATACTTGTCATCCTGAAAGTGAAAAAGAATCGATAATAATCTTAAGTATTTAAATAAAAAAAAGATTATAAAGTCCCCCTTTGGAGGAGCTTGTCCCGACTGGTCGGGAGGATTTAGGGGGAGGATTTAAATTCTTTTATGAATCTCATCATCTCCCGCAGTAGTCTCCTGTAAAGGACTCCAGTGTAACCATCAAATTACCATTCTCAATTCGTGCAATTCGTTTAATTCGTGCTAATTCGTGGTGAAGCATTCCCACCTTTGTCATTCTGAACCCGATGCCTTTTATCGGGTGAAGAATCTCAAATCCGCAAACTTATTTCCAATATTCCAACTCCACTCCCGCAGTAGTCTCCTGTAAAGGACTCCAGTGTAACCATCAACTTAACATTCTCAATTCGTGAAATTCGTTTAATTCGTGCTAATTCGTGGTGAATCAATCCCAAATATGTCATTCTGAACCCGATACCCTTTATCGGGTGAAGAATCTCTAATCCTCAATCTTGTTTCCAACTCCACTCCCGCAGTAGTCTCCTGAAAGGGACTCCTGCGAAACCATCAACTTACCATTATCAATTCGTTTAATTTGTGTAATTCGTAGAATTCGTGCTAATTCGTGGTGAATCCTTCCCATTCTTGTCTTTGCTTTCTGATGTAACTTGACGCAACCTTTCCTCCTTGACATACCAATTCATTATCGATATATTTATCGTAAAACAATTTATATGTCGATAGTAACTATATCACCTAAATTTCAAATCGTTATTCCAAAAGAAATACGGGAAAAATTGAAACTCAAACCGGGTCAAAAACTGAATATGTTTGAATTTAATAATTCTTTAAACTTAGTTGTCGTCAAAGATATTAAAGAGGGAAGAGGATTATTAAAAGGAATGAATACAAATTTTGTCAGAGAAAAAAAAGATAGAATATGAATTTAGTTGATACCTCAGGATGGCTTGAATATTTTGCAGATTCAGTGAATGCACCAAATTTCTCGAAAGCTATTGAAAACACAGATATGTTGATCGTTTCGCCTATTTGTATTTATGAAGTTTTTAAAAAAGTTTTATCTGAAAAAGATGAATACTATGCAATTGAAGCAATTAGCTTAATGAAACAAGGTATTATAATAGATGTAAATGATGTTATCGCCATTGATGCAGCACTTATAAATAATAAAACAAAATTGGGAATGGCAGATTGCATAATATACCAAACTGCAATAATATGTGAAGCAATTCTTTACACTCAAGACTCAGATTTCAAAAACCTCCCAAATGTGAAATACTTCCCAAAGAAATAAATTTTAATTATTTCTAAATTAAAATAGATTTTCTCCCGTAGGATAAATAGAATTGATTATTCTGTCATTCTGAGCGAAGCGAAGAATCCCAGTATATTTTAATTTTGACTCTTGAAGTTTCTATTTGGATGTTAAGTCTGCCGAAATCCTGATAAACAGGAGGGGATTTATGGCAAGGAAAGATTTCAATCAATATCATATTTATTCAACTCAGGAGTCCCTTTCAGGAGACTCCTGCGAGAGAGAAAGGACATGTCATCCTGAGGAAGCTTGCGACCGAAGGATCTCTTTAATATAACATTAACTTCATCCCCCTTTTGAAATTGAGTTTACGAATTCACAATATGTTAGGATTTCATCCGTAACCTGCAATTCATCTCAATCTATCACTAAAATTTGTGTAATTCGTGTAAATTAGTGTAAATTCGTGGTGATGTTTTTATCCACTTATGAACGAACAATTTCACCCCCACCCCCTCTCCATCAAAATCCCACTTGAAAATGTAAATTATTTCCCGTATTTTTAAGTTTCTCTAAATTAGACTTGGTATGTTCGATCCAGAACCTATGCCGGTAAATTTAATAAACTAAATATTATATTTCGAATTGCCTACAATTAATCAATTAATCCGTAAAGGACGACAAGATAAAGTCTATAAAAGCAAAGCTCCTGCAATGGATGCTTGCCCTCAGAAAAGAGGTGTCTGCACTAGGGTTTATACTACTACTCCTAAAAAACCTAATTCTGCTCTCAGAAAAGTTGCGAGGGTAAGACTTACTAATCAAATTGAAGTTACTGCTTACATTCCGGGTGAAGGGCATAATCTTCAGGAACACTCAATCGTTCTCATTAGAGGCGGAAGAGTTAAAGACTTACCGGGTGTCAGATATCACATCATTAGAGGTGCTCTCGATACTGCAGGTGTTGCTAATAGAAAAAAAGGTCGCTCTAAATACGGTGCTAAACGTGTTAAAGAACAAGCTAAATAATTTTTAAAAATTTTTTTATCCGGCTTGCCGGATTTTATTAATAATTTTATATCATAAATGAGACGTAAACGAGCTGAAAAAAAACAAAGAAATCCTGACTTTAAATACAATGATATTTTAGTCGGCAGATTTATTAATTCTCTGATGTATGACGGCAAAAAAACTAAAGCCGCTCACATTCTCTATGATGCTTTCTCTATCATTGAGGAAAAAACTAAAGGTAACCCTCTTGATGTTTTCAGACAGGCTATCAATAATACCTCTCCTTCTATTGAAGTGAGATCAAGAAGAGTTGGCGGTTCTAACTATCAAGTCCCTGTTGAAGTAAGACCTGACAGAAGAACTTCTCTCTCTATTAAATGGTTACTTACTTACACCAGAGCAAGAAATGAAAAATCTATGGCTGCAAGGCTTGCCAATGAATTAATGGCGGCTTCTGTAGGTGAAGGTAGCTCGGTTAAAAAGAAAGAAGATGTTCATAGAATGGCTGAAGCAAATAAAGCTTTCGCTCATTTTAAATGGTAATAATTTTTTTTGGCAACAATATTCAGTTGCCCGTAATTTCTTAATTGTGAAACAAATAAATTCTTTTTAAGTAATTACATAAAAAGCATCCCCTTGCTTTCAGGTTTTCCTCTGAATAATTTTTCAGTATAAAACTAAATGGGGAATAAATTAAAATATAAATCAACAAACAAGGAAATCATATAAGATGCCAAGACAGTATCCTTTAGATAAGACAAGAAATATCGGTATTTCAGCACACATTGATGCAGGTAAAACAACTACAACAGAAAGAATTTTATACTATACCGGTAGAACTCATAAAATAGGTGAAGTCCACGAAGGCGGTGCCACTATGGACTGGATGGAGCAGGAAAAAGAAAGAGGTATCACTATCACCTCCGCTGCTACTACCTGTTTTTGGAGATACCACAGAATTAATATTATTGACACACCAGGTCACGTTGACTTTACTGCGGAAGTAGAAAGAAGTCTGAGAGTTCTCGACGGTGCTGTTGCTCTTTTCTGTGCAGTTGGCGGCGTTGAGCCCCAGTCTGAAACAGTCTGGAGACAAATGGATAAATACAAAGTTCCAAGAATTGCGTTCGTAAATAAAATGGATAGAACCGGTGCTGACTTTTTCAATGTAATCGGTATGATGAAAGAAAGATTAAAAGCCAATGCTATTCCTATTCAATTACCAATCGGACAAGGCGATATTTTTGTCGGGCTTATTGATCTTATTGATATGAGAGCAAGAATGTTCAATGAAGATACTCTCGGTGCTACTTTTGATGATGTTGAAATTCCGGATGCATATAAAGATCAGGCAAATGAATACAGACAAAAACTTCTTGAAGCAGTTGCTGATGTTGATGATACTTTGCTTGAAAAATTCCTTGAAGGAAAAGAAATTAAACATGATGAAGTGATGAACGCTCTAAGACAGGCGACAATTGATATTAAAATTATTCCTGTGCTTTGCGGTTCTTCTTTTAAAAATAAAGGTGTTCAGAATTTACTCGATGACGTAGTTGATTTATTACCTTCTCCGCTTGATATCAATGGCGGTATCATTGAAGGTCATCATAAACATACTGACGATCATATCGAAAGAAAAGTTGATGATAATGATAAGTTCACTGCTCTTGCTTTTAAAATTATGACTGATCCTTTTGTCGGTAAACTCACATTCTTCAGAGTTTATTCCGGAAAAGCTGAAGCGGGTTCTTATGTATATAATAGTATCTCAGGTAAAAAAGAAAGATTCGGAAGAATTTTACAAATGCATGCAAACCACAGAGAAGAAATTAAAGAAGTTTATGCCGGTGATATCGCTGCTGCTGTTGGTTTGAAAAATACTAAAACAGGTGATACTCTATGTGATGAATCTGATCCGATTATTCTTGAAAAAATTACTTTCCCTGAACCGGTAATTCAAATCGCTATTGAACCTAAAACAAAAGCAGATCAGGATAAACTCGGTGAGTCTCTTGCTAAACTTTCAGATGAAGATCCTACTTTCAGAGTAAGTTCAGATGAAGAAACAGGTCAGACTTTAATTGCAGGTATGGGTGAGCTTCATTTGGAAATTATTGTGGACAGATTAAAAAGAGAATTTAAAGTTGATGCAAACGTTGGTAAGCCGCAGGTTGCTTATAAAGAAACTATCAAGAAAAAAGTTACTCAGGAAGGTAAATTCGTCAGACAATCAGGTGGTAGAGGTCAGTTCGGTCACGTTTGGATTGAAATTGAACCGAATGAAAAAGGTAAAGGGTATGTATTTGAAAACGCTATCGTCGGTGGTTCTATTCCAAAAGAATATATTCAACCGGTATCTAACGGAATTCAGGAAGCTATGAAAAATGGTGTTCTTGCAGGATACCCTGTTGAAGATATCAAAATCAAATTGTTCGATGGTTCGTTCCACGATGTTGACTCTTCAGAGATGGCATTTAAAATTGCCGGATCTATGGCTTTCAAAGAAGGTGCGAGAAAAGCAACTCCTGTTCTTCTCGAACCGATTATGGATGTTGAAGTTGTAACTCCTGATGAATATATGGGTGATGTTATGGGTGATTTAAGTTCAAGAAGAGGAAGAATTGAAGGTATGTCACAAAGAAATGATGCTCAGGTTATTAAATCTCTCGTTCCTTTATCTGAAATGTTTGGATATGCAACTCAGCTCAGATCTATGACACAGGGAAGAGCAATCTATACTATGCAGTTCTCTCATTACGATGAAGCTCCAAAAAGTATTGCAGATCAAATCGTTGAGAAATTTAAAGGTAAAGAAGCGGTTAACGCTTAATAATTTTTCTGTATTTATTACAGCTGTGTTCTTTAAAATAATGGGTCAGTCTCTTTCGGGAGGTTCACCCTGTGCAATCAGACACAAAATCAGTGCTCTATAAAACTACAATTGTTTTCCGATATGTCGGCTCTTTAAAAAGCCGGCACCCGGAAAATAATCAGTTTCCTAAGTACCTCGGGTCAGTAGCTCAGGTGGTTAGAGCACGTGCCTTATAAGCACGGGGTCGGAGGTTCAAGTCCTCCCTGACCCACTATAAAATTTTTTAAATCATCCGTGTTAATGGATTATTTAAAATCTAATTTTAACCTCTTCTTCGTCGCAGCGGGGGAATGTTAAAAAAAAATAATCTTAAAAATTAAAAAACAATATTAAGGAGAAACACCTAAATGGCTAAAGAAAAATATGACAGTTCGAAGCCTCACGTTAATATTGGTACAATCGGTCACGTTGACCATGGTAAAACCACGTTGACTGCTGCTATCAATATGACATTAGCTAAAAAAGGTCTTACAAAAGACGTTAAAAAATTTGATGATATTGATAAAGCACCTGAAGAGAAAGCAAGAGGTATAACAATTGCTACTGCTCACGTTGAATATGAAACTGATAAAAGACACTATGCACACGTTGACTGTCCAGGTCACGCTGACTATGTTAAAAATATGATTACCGGTGCTGCTCAGATGGACGGTGCCATTTTAGTGGTTGCTGCTACTGACGGTCCTATGCCACAAACCCGTGAGCATATCCTTCTTGCAAGACAGGTTGGCGTTCCAAGAATCGTTGTATTCTTAAACAAAGTTGACGCTGCTGATCCTGAATTGCTTGAACTCGTGGAAATCGAAGTTAGAGAATTATTGTCTAAATATGAATTCCCAGGTGATGAAATTCCAATCATTAAAGGTTCTGCTCTTAAAGCGATGGAAGCTGCTCTTGATTCAGGTTCTGCTTCTGACGATGAGAGATTTAAATGTATCTATGAATTAATGGATGCTGTTGATAACTATGTTCCGGAACCGACAAGAGAACTTGATAAACCTTTCTTGATGTCTGTTGAAGACGTGTTCTCTATCACAGGTAGAGGTACTGTTGCTACAGGTAGAATTGAAAAAGGTCAAGTTAAAGTTGGTGATGAAGTTGAACTCGTTGGTTTAGGTCAGCAAAAGAAAACTGTTGTTACAGGTGCAGAGATGTTCAATAAAGAATTGGAAGTTGCTGTTGCCGGTTATAACTGCGGTCTTTTGTTAAGAGGTGTTGATAAAACTGAAATTGAAAGAGGAATGGTTCTCGCTAAACCGGGTTCTATTACTCCTCATACTGAATTTACTGCTCAGGTTTACGTATTGTCAAAAGAAGAAGGTGGTCGTCACACTCCATTCCAAAACAAATACAGACCTCAGTTCTATTTCAGAACTACTGACGTTACCGGTGAAGTTATGCTTCCTGACGGTGTTGAAATCGTTATGCCGGGTGATAACGTTGACGGTTTAAAAGTTGTTCTTCAAAAACCAATCGCGATGGAAGAGGGTCTTAAATTCTCTATCAGAGAAGGTGGTAGAACAGTTGGTGCCGGTATCGTAACTAAAATTATTAAATAATTATTCATTCAGTCATCCCTTTTGAATAAAGAGGGATGACTTTTTTATTAAATAACGTTCTTTGTCCCGGTTTACCGGGAAAATTTAAAAAATAATTTAAATTGGCTTCACAAAAAATTCGTATAAAATTAAGATCGTTCGATCATTTGTTGTTAGATAAATGGACTGCTAAAATTTTGCAGACTATCAAATCAACCGGTGCTATTGTTAGTGGACCGATTCCATTACCAACTAAAAAACATATTTATACTGTGAACAGATCTCCTCACGTTGACAAAAAATCACGTGAACAGTTTGAAACCCGTTCACATAAAAGATTAATCGACATATTAAATTCATCATCCAAAACTATTGATGCTCTTACTAAGCTTGATCCTCCGGGTGGTGTTGATATCGAGATTAAAACTTAAATATGAGAAGCCTTAACTAATTAAGAAAGCAATTTTGCTTTCCTCTGATTCATTAATTAAAGTAAAAAAAATGTTAGGAATATTAGGTAAAAAACTTGGCATGACCACGTATTTCACCGATAATGGTGATGCTGTTCCATGTACTGTAATTGAAGCAGGTCCCTGCACTATTACGCAAATCAAAACCAAAGATAAAGATGGCTATGAAGCGGTTCAGTTAGGGTTCGGTGTCAAAAAAGAAAAACAGGTTAATAAATCTCAAAGAAAAATTTACGAAAAACTTTCTGTCTCTCCTTCAAGATTTGTAAAAGAAATCAGAAACTATCCCGTAAACGGTCTTAAAGAAGGAGACCAGATTAAAGTTGATATCTTTAAAGAAGGTGATAAAGTAAAAGTTTCAGGAATTTCTAAAGGGCGTGGATTTCAAGGCGTTGTCAAACGTCACGGATTCGGCGGCGGTGTAAGAACTCACGGTCAGTCTGACAGACTCAGAGCCCCGGGTTCTATCGGTGCATCTTCTTATCCTTCAAGAGTTTTCAAAGGTCAAAGAATGGCCGGGAGAATGGGAAATGATAAAATTACCGTTAGAAATCTCAAAGTTGTGAAAATTTTCCCTGATACTAATTTGATTCTTGTCAAAGGTGCCGTACCGGGTGCTAAATCAGGGTTTGTTGAAATTTTTAAATAATCAGGAAAATGGAATTAAAAGTATATAATATCGAAGGTAAAGAAACAGGGGAATCAGTTAATCTCCCTGATGAAATTTTTAATCTTTCTGAACCTAATACTCACCTTGTTTATCAGGCTGTAAGAGTTTATCTGTCTAATCAAAGACAAGGTACTCACAAAACTAAAGAGCGTGCTGAAGTTCGTGGTGGCGGTAAAAAACCATTCAGACAGAAAGGTACAGGTGGTGCAAGACGTGGTACTAACAGATCACCTTTAATGCCGGGTGGTGGTACTATCTTTGGACCTAAACCTCACACTTACAAACTTAAGTTACCTAAAAAAGCAGCAAGACTTGCACGTAAAAGTGCTCTCTCGCTCAAAGCAAAAGAAAATCAGATTATGGTAGTTCAGGATTTTAATTTTGAACAACCTAAAACCAAAGACCTTGCTTCCATTTTGAAAAATCTTAACTTGGAAGATAAAAAAACTCTCTTGCTTGTGGCTGATAAAAAAGAAAATATTTATAAATCAGGCAGAAACATTCCTAATCTCAATGTGCAAATTTCAGATAAAGCTGCTACTTATGAAATCTTGAATAATAAAATGATTGTTATGCAAAAGTCTGCCGTTGAAAATCTTTGTAAAAGTTTAACATAAGGAATCGTAACTATGAGAAAACAAATTTTAATAAGACCACTTATCACGGAAAAAAATACTACACTTCAGGAAGCTCTCAATCAGTATGTGTTTGAAGTTTCTAAAGATTCCAACAGAATTGAAATTGCTAAAGCAGTTGAAGATAAATTCAAAGTAAGAGTTGAAGGCGTAAAAACTGCCGTGGTTAAAGGTAAACGCAAATCTCAGTTCACAAAAAGAGGAAGATTTGAAGGACACAGAGCTGATATCAAAAAAGCATATGTAACTCTTCATAAAGAAGATAAAATTGATTTCTTCGGCACTGAAGTCTGATTTTTATAAATTTGATTAAAATTCAATACCCGCTTTCATTGCGGGTATTTTTGTTTTATGAATTTAACTATTGTTAAAGGGTTTGATGAAATTTACATTGATTCTGATTTAATTTTAAACGGATTTGCGGGCTCTTTGAAAATCAAAAATAAATTCACCGGCTTTATAAATGCCGCTGAAATTTTATCACGCTCTGATGATAAATCTGAAAAAGAAAATCTGAAAAATCTTTTTCAGGATGTAAATATTTTAGGATTCCCATTCAGATATTCTGAAACTCTCGCTTCGATGATAAATTCTTTTAGTAACAAAATCAGTTTAAGAGAAATGATTATCGGAACTCTTCTCATTGAATCCCGATTACCATTATTAACTGATAACATTAATCTATATAAAATTTTATCTGAAAATTTTCAAATAAAAATTATAGATTCAAATAATCTTTAAATTTTAAATCCACTCATTTAAAAAATGAAATTAGGAAAACAATATACAAGTCGTGAAAATCAGTCAACTGATATTTACCTTAAAGAAATTAGCAAAACTTCACCGTTAACCGTTGAAGAAGAAATTGATTGTGCTAAAAAAATTAAAAAAGGTGATAAACGTGCATTGGATAAACTCGTAAGAGCAAATCTGAGATTCGTTGTATCTGTTGCTAAACAATATCAGAACCAGGGGCTTTCTTTAAATGATTTAATTAATGAAGGTAATCTCGGTTTGATAAAAGCAGCAAAAAAGTTTGACGAAACAAGAGGATTTAAATTTATTTCCTATGCGGTGTGGTGGATCAGACAGTCAATTCTTCAGGCACTTGCTGAACAGTCAAGAGTTGTCCGATTGCCATTAAATATCGTTCAACAGAAAAGTAAAATTTCTAAAACTATTTCTGATCTTGAACAGCAAAATGAAAGAGCACCAAACGTTCTTGAAATTGCAGAGCAACTTGATATGTCTGTATATGAAGTTCAGGAAACCTTGAAAAATTCAGGTGGTCACGTTTCAATGGATGCTCCGAGCATACACGGTGAAGATACAAAACTTATTGATATAATGCCTGATAAACAGGAGAAAATGCCGGATGCAAATTTGATGAGAGATTCATTAAGAATTGAAATCGAAAGAGCACTTGATACACTATCGCAAAGAGAAAAAGAAGTTGTGAAATTATATTACGGACTTGAAAAAGAAAATCCGTTAACACTTGAAGAAATCGGCGACAAGTATAAACTTACAAGAGAGCGTGTAAGACAGATTAAAGAAAAAGCAATCAGACGTCTCAGACAGGCCTCACGTTCCCGAGCCCTAAAAACCTATTTAGGCCAATAAAATTCCTTTCGAATTCAGGTTCTAAATCAATAGAACCTGAATAATTTTAATTTTTAATCAATCTAATATCAGATTGATTGAAAATCCTATCATTATCAGATGAAGAAATAATTCCTTCTTTAAGCATTTCCTCTAATTCCCAATGAGTTCTAATTCCAGATAAGTCATATTTATTTAATTCTCTATTTAGAATAATTTTTAAATCAGATACATTCATGATGTCATTTCTTCTTAATAATTTAACAATTTCATTTCGGAGAAGTTTTAAATCAGGTAATGGTTTAGGGTATTCAGTTTCATACAATTTATAATTTTTAGGGAATTTAATATCAGTTTTCATCTCTTTTTTTTAGTTAAATTTATTTATTAAGTAAATTATTGCAAGAACTAAAGTTGTGAGTAAAGATCCCGCTAAATTAATTTTACCTTTTGTAATATCCGCACTTTTTGTTTGATTTAATTTTAAATTATAAGTAGTACTTGAAATATAATTTTTAATAATTTCTTCTTTGAAAATTTTCGATCTTTCATCTTCATTAGTGTAAAACTGACTCAAATCCTGATAACTTGTTTCAAATTCTTCAGGTGTTGGTATGTAATCATATTCATAACCTTTAAATCCCTCAAATGCTTTATAGAAATAATAAATGCTCTTCAAAAGAAAAAAAGCTAATATTACAACTACAAAAATAAAAGATATAGATATTAAGTTTATACTTTGAAATTCTATTTGCAAAGTAATTGTAAAAGCAATAGTAACTAAAAGAGAAATAATACCAAATGGTAAATTCAATGAATCATTTAATTTGAATCTTTTCTCTTCTTCTTTTTCATATATACTTTTGTATAATTCCAATCTATCCACTATTTAAATTATATTATATTTAAAAAAGTTTCAATGAAATTAAAGTAATTTCATCCGTTATATGCCCTCCATCAAAAATAACTCTCTCAAATTTAATTTCTTTTTCTCTCAATAATTCTTCACTATTCTCAAAATTCTCAAGACGGATGGCTTTATCTTTTGTACCGTATATATAAAACAACTTCATTCCTTCATCCACTTTCTTTTTCAATTTCCCAAAATCTGCATCCTTCGGAAAATCCGATGAACACAATATTAGATTATCAATTTTCAAATATGTATGAATTACATATCTCACTGCAGTATGAACACCTTGTGAAAAACCTAAAATGTTAATTCGCTCGGGAGGGAAGGGCAGTTTATCATTCACCAAAGCCATAACACCATCTAAAAAATTCAAGTAATCATTTATCTCATTTTCTCTGTCTTCTTTGGTCATCCAACTTGCACCGGGCACTCCTTTGGTATAAAATTTTGAAAGCCCTTCAGGTGCAATCAGTAAATTATCATCATTATTCCAAAATGGAAAATCTTTTATGAAATCCGAAGCTAACTGACCATACCCATGAATAAGAAAGAATAAATTTTTTACTCTTTCATCAGGAGTTTTTGAAAGATAAAATCTTCCTGTCTTTTCAGTTTTTATAATACTTTCTATCATATTTTAAAATTTAATTTTTATAACTCTTAAATTCATCCCTATCAAATATAGACAATGTCATTGCGGGCTTGCCCCGCAATCTCATCCTCATCATGAACTAATTCGTGCAATTCGTATAATTCGTGAAAATTCGTGGTGAATCAATTCATCCCATACTTCGTGGTGAATCCACCATCTCAAAAAAATTTGTCATTGCGGGCTTAGTTTATCCCGATTTATCGGGAACCCGCAATCTCATTCTCATCATGTACTAATTCATTAATTCGCGCCATACGTTTAATTCGTGCAATTCGTATAATTCGTGAGAATTCGTGGTGAAACCCTTTATCCCTAAAATTCGTGGTGAAACCCTTCATCCCTAAAATTCGTGGTGAATCCCTAATCCCCAATTTCGAGATGTTTCCCCTCTATTAATATCCACCCCTCCCAATTTATTGAATTTTTATTCCCGTTTATAATGTTAAATTTGTAAATGTAAACTTAGTTTTAAATGAAAAAATTAATATTCTTATTACTCATCTTTATCGCGGGAAATGTTAACGCACAAGTCTCCCGCAACATCAAATATGTTAAAAACCTAAACCCAAGACCTTCTCAACCATTATCACAATTCGGTTCTAAATACGCTTCCGTATGGGGATGGACTGCTCCTAACGGCAGAGAATACGCTATCCTTTGCTGTGTAACCGGAACTTCTTTTGTTGATATTACCGACACAAATAACGTCGTCGAGTGTGATTTCGTTGCCGGTTCAAATACTCCATGGCGTGAAGCAAAAACTTATCAAAACTATGCATACATCGTAACCGATAATATGGGTAACGGTATGCAAATCATTGATATGAGTTATTTGCCTGACTCAGTTAGACTTGTAAAAACATGGACTGCAACCGGCTTCACTCAAGCACATACTATCACTTCCGAAGGAAGATATATGTATCTCAGCGGTGGAAACGCTTCTTCAAACGGCGGTATAAGAATTCTTGATTTACTCGATCCAATAAATCCTGTCCGTCGCGGTCAATATACAACCCGATACGTTCATGATTGTTATGTGAAAAATGATACTATCTATGGTGCCGCAATGTTCAGTAACAGATATGTTATCCTTGATGCAAGAAACAAAGACAGCATAAAACTTATAAAAGAATTTCAAAACTTACCAAACTATTCGCTCACTCATAATCTCTGGACAACGGATGATAGAAAGTATATGATTACAACTGACGAAAGCCAAAACCCACCGGGTGCAGTTAAACTTTGGAACATTCAGAATTATGATAACATAACTTATGTAAATATAATAAGACCTTCAGTCCCTGCGAATAGCAATTCCATCGGACATAATGTTTTCATAAAAGGTAAATTATTAATTGTTTCTCATTATGAATCCGGAATAAGATTTTATGATATTTCAAATTTGCCAACAGTAAATGAAATTGCTTATTATGATACTTACCCTTCTGCTGATAGTGCCGAGTATAGAGGCAACTGGGGTGCTTATCCGTTTTTTGCAAGCGGAAAAATAATTTCGTCAGATATGCAAACAGGTTTATGGATTACAATTCCGGATACAACAGTAACCTCAGCAGGTTCTAACAGTTCACTTGTTCCGGATTTCAAACTTAATCAGAATTATCCAAATCCATTCAATCCTGAAACAAATATTTCTTTCAG
>DOWN01000254.1:0-348 GCA_003519545.1 Bacteroidota bacterium | reverse complement strand
TCCATTCAATCCTGAAACAAAAATTTCATTCTCAATTCCTAAATCAGATTTTGTAACGCTTGAAATTTTTGATGCATTGGGCAGAAAAATTGAAACTCTGATGAATAAAGAAACCGGTGCGGGCAATTATGATATTAACTGGAATGCAAATGATTTATCAGGAGGTGTTTATTTTTATAAACTTACAACGTCTCAGTTCTCAGATACAAAAAGAATGATACTTATTAAATAATTTTATTATCATGTTTTAAATTTACCTGCCGGTAACTCCGGCAGGTAATCATTACTTCGAATCCTTAATTAACTCCTTAACAATCTCTCTCAAAAAATTTCTATATCTCATACCTT
>DOWN01000342.1 GCA_003519545.1 Bacteroidota bacterium | reverse complement strand
TTTCTCGTTTAATCTTAAATCTCCCTGAGCAAAACCGTTAATTAAAGACACTGCAAACAAAATTACTGAACAAAGTAAAATTATTTTTTTCATAAATTGGCTAATTTAGGTTAGTTTTTTGTTTAAATTAATATTAATATTATATAAATTCAAGTATTTAATTTGAAAAACAATTATTTAACATTTCAAAATGAACAGAAAAACCATTTGTAATTTGTTAATAAAACTTGTAAAATCCCGGAATTCAGATTCTGATATCGTATTTACAAAAATTAAGGACAAATACATTCCGGCGACTTTATACAATATATTAAAACATATCCGTATTTTAAATTTAAAATTAAATCAACTCGGAATAAAAAAATCTGACAGGGTTGCGATTTTATCCGAAAACAGAGTTGAATGGATTTGTACTGACCTCGCATGTGCAATCAGCGGAATCATAACTGTCCCGATATATAACTCACTTAGCAAAGATCAGATTAGATATATAATCGAAGACTCAGGAAGTAAAGTTGTTTTTGTATCGACTTCGCTATTGCTCGAAAGACTTTTGAAAATCAAAGAAGAAAGCGGGTTGGATTTTGAAATTATTTCTTATAATGATTTTACCGGTGATGAACGTCCTGAAGGGTTAATGTTTTATAATGAAATTATAAATGAATTCGAATCGAAAGGTATAGTGATAGAAGGGAGTGAGAATATAAATTTTATAAATGATAAACTTAATGAAACAGATGAAGAAGATTTGTATTCGATAATTTATACATCAGGAACTACGGGAAATCCTAAGGGGGTAATGCTCACAAACAAAAATATATATTCTAATCTTGAAGGATGTAATAATATTCTTGAGATTAATGAGCGGGATGTTTTTTTATCATTCTTGCCATATAGCCATGCATATGAAAGAACGGCGGGTTATCTTCTTCCGTTTATGAATGGAGCAAAAATTTATTACGCACAAAACATTGATACAATAGGAGTTCAGATGCCGGAGGTGAAGCCGACTTTTCTTATAACTGTTCCGAGACTGCTTGATAAAATGTATAACAAAGTTATGAAATCGGGCGAAACTCTCAGCGGATTAAGGAAACAATTATTTACTTCTGCAATTGATTTTGCACACAGTGAAAATTTCGACAGGAAAAGTTTTAAGTTTGTTTTATATGATTCACTTGTATATAAAAAAATCAAAGCAAAGACCGGAGGGAATTTAAGATATTTTGTTTCGGGTGGAGGTGCTTTGAATAAAACCATAAACAAATTTATGAATAACATTGGACTTGCAACGCTTGAAGGATATGGAATGACTGAAGCATCACCTGTAATTTCTGTAAACCGTCCTGAAAAAATCAAAGTTGGAACGGTTGGTCCGGCATTAAAGGGTGTTGAAGTTAAAATCGGAGATGAAGGTGAAATATTAATTAAAGGTGATACGATTATGAAAGGGTATTATAAAGATGAGGTTTCGACTGCGGAGGCATTAAAAGAAGGATGGCTTCACTCGGGAGATATAGGAGAGATTGATGAAGACGGATATATAAAAATTACTGACCGAAAAAAATCTTTGTTCAAAACTTCGGGAGGGAAATATATCGCACCGACTGCAATAGAGGAAATGATTTTACATATTCCATATCTTGATCAGGCAATTGTAATAGGAAACGGGAGAATGTTTGTAACTGCATTGATAGTGCCGGAAAAGGATTTAAATATAGATAATGAGTTATATAAAAAAGTTGAAAAAGATATAAAGGAAGCGACTTCCTCGCTTTCGACTTATGAAAAGATAAGGCGATTTAAATTGTTGGATAAACCATTCACAATTGAAGATGGCGAAATGACCCCCACAATGAAACTCAAACGTAAAGTCATCGAAGAAAAATACACACATATTATAGAGGAAATGTATAAGGGATTAGAGGTGTGAGGGGGTGATGGTGTAAAGAGTATTTTGATTATTTAGTTTAATAGAGCTTAGATTTTAAAAGTGAAAATATTCTGCACTATGTCATCCTGAGAGAGCGAAGCGACCGATGGATTTGCGTAATTCAATAACTAGAAATTCATTCCTAAATAATCGGCACAAATAATTTAGTTCAGAATGACATATAGATGAACAAGGGATTCTTCACTTCGTTCAGAATGACAAATTGATAGAGGGGTGAGGAGAGGTGTTTCTAAAATTAAAATTCATTGCATAAATATTTGTAGATTCTTATTTTTGTATAAACAAAGTATATACAATGGATGTTAAAATTCAAAAATGGGGAAATAGTCTTGCACTGAGGATTCCCAAAAATTTTGCTGATGAGACGGGCATTTCTGAAGGAAGCTCAGTTGAAATAAAATTGGAAAAAAGTAAGATAATAATCTCTAAACTAAAAAAGAGAAAAAAATATAATTTAAATGATCTATTAGAGGGGATAAATAAGTCAAATCTTCATTCTGAAACTTCTACTGGAAAATCCGTAGGTAATGAAATTCTTTCATGAAAAATTATATTCCCGAACAAAAAGATATTGTTTGGATTAATTTTGATCCTCAAGCAGGAAATGAACAAAAAGGGAAAAGACCTGCTTTAATTTTATCACCTTCACAGTATAACGAAAAAACAAATCTTGCAATCTGTGTTCCCATCACATCTAAAATTAAAGGATATAGCTTTGAAGTAAAAATCCCAATTGGATTAAAAGTTTCAGGTGTTATACTATCAGACCATGTAAAATCTTTGGATTGGAAAATAAGAGAAGCAAAGTTCATAGATAAATTACCTGATTTTGAATTTAATGAAGTAATAGAAAAACTTTCTTTATTGTTGAAAGTATATATTTAAATATCCCCCTCACTTCTGCAATTCATCAATATTTTTAAGAGCCAGTGTTTTTCTATCATATAGACGTTTGAGGTGATTTCTTTTTTCAGGATGAAAAGGTCGGTTTTGATTTTATTTTTTATCAACATCTTGGCGTCGTAAAGTTTTTTTATAAATTTTATAAAATTCAAATCAAGTTTTTGTTTTCTCTCGGTTACTTCTTTGTTTGATTTCAAAAATGCTCTGAAATTATTTATACTCGAATAAAATGATTCTGAATATTC
>DOWN01000001.1 GCA_003519545.1 Bacteroidota bacterium | reverse complement strand
GATTGAATTAATCAAAGAATTAGCAGAGTTTGAAAAACTCGATCCGCCTGATAAATCAGCCCAGATAAGACTTCTTAAAGAAGTATTCAGATTAAACCCAAGTTTATATGTTTTAGTTGCCATAGAAGGGAAAAAAATAATCGGGTATGCAATTTATTTTTTTACATTCTCATCATTCAAAGGATTGAAAACTTTATATCTCGAAGACATTTATGTAACAGAAGAGTATAGAAGATATGGAGTCGGAAAGAAATTTTTCAAACGATTGCTGAACATTGCAAAGTTTAATAAATGCGGAAGAATGGAATGGGCAGTTTTAAACTGGAATAAAAACGCAATCAAATTCTATAAAAAGTTAGGAGCAAAACCTCTTGATGAATGGACTTATTACAGAATGGATTTTTAATAAAAATTAAATCAGAAAGGTGATCCTTCTTTAACGTCAGCAACTGCATTAATGATTTCAGTTACCGGTGGTTCTTTAGATACATTTTCAAATCTTGCATATTCGGGAATAAAAATCAGTCTCATATCATCAACTGGACCGTTACGGTTTTTACCAATTATAATATCCGCCTGATGAAGTTTTTTATAATATTCTTCAGTACCTTTTTCAAGTTGCCCTATCAAATTCATATAAGGTCTGTTCACAAAAATAACTACGTCAGCATCCTGTTCAATAGATCCTGATTCTCTAAGGTCTGATAACTGTGGATTTTTTTCTTTGCCTCTTTGTTCAATTGACCTGTTCAACTGAGCACATGCAACAACAGGTATTTCAAGTTCTTTAGCGAGTGCTTTTAAACCTCTTGAAACATATCCAACTTCAAGTTCACGCCTTTCAACATCTGAAGGACCTCTAACTAATTGTAAATAATCAACAACAAGCATATCAATAGTATGTTCTTTTTTTAGTCTTCTTGCTTTTGCTCTGATATCGGTAATTGACATAAGAGAAGTATCGTCTATAAATAAATCTGTCTCAAGATTTCTAAAAGTTGACTGGACAGATCTCCATTCTTCGGGAGTAGATTTTCCAAGTTTAAGTTTTTGACCATTCACACGAGCCTCAGAAGATAACATTCTATACATAAGTTCTTTAAAACTCATTTCAAGAGAAAATATTGCAATTTTCTTTTTTGCTTTAACTGCCGCATTTCTTGCAATGTTAATGGATAGTGCGGTTTTTCCGTGAGACGGTCTTCCTGCGATAATTATAAGTTCAGATTTTTGAAATCCTCCGAGTATATCGTCTAATCTGTCATAACCGGTTGGAACACCTGTAACCTGTTTGTGTGCTCTTCTGTCTGCAAGTTCACCGAGTATATTGCTTAACTCATCTTTAACACTAATGATTTTCTTTTTATTTAAAGTTGCTGATATATCAAGAAAATCTTTATCGGCATCATCAAGAACGGAGTTTGTATTTACGGTCGGGTCGAGACATTTAGAAACAATTTCAGAAGCGATATGAATTAAATTTCTCAATAAAAATTTATCAAGTATAGCACGGGCATATTTAACAGCGTTTGCTGAAGTTACTGTAGATTCAGTTATATCAATTAAATACTGCACATCAACATCATTACCATGACCTAATTTTTTTATCTCTTCTTTGACAGTTGAAATATCAATAGGGTCTTTTCTGGAATCAAGACTCAGCATTGCCTGATATATAAATCTGTTTTTCTTAACAAAGAAATGTCTTGCTTCAAGAATTTGACTTACCTCGCCAAAAATTTCTTCATCAAGGAATAATGCACCTAAAAGTTTATTTTCTAACTCTTTAACATTTGGAGCAATTTCATTGAAGTCACGTTTAAATTCTTCTTCATGCTCATCGTTAATGTTATCAACTGTTTTTTTTGGTTTTTTAAATGCCATTTTATTTAACTGCTAATTTATCGAATTCTTTTCTTAAAAGTTGCACATCTTCCCAAGTAGGTTTTTTCCAGTTTGGATTTCTTAAAAGTGCAGCAGGATGATATGTTACTAATAATGGAATATTTTTATAAGTATGAAATTTTCCTCTAAGTTTTCCTAATGCTTCTTTTGATTTCAAAAGTGTCTGAGCCGCAAAAGTGCCGAGACACAATAACATTTTAGGTTTTATCAATTCAAGTTGTTTTTCAAGATAAGGTTCACACTGTTTAATCTCTTCGGGAGTAGGATTTCTGTTTTCAGGTGGTCTTGATTTCAAAACATTACAGATATAAACTTCTTCTCTTTTAAAGTTTATTGCTTCAAGAATTTGAGTTAACAACTTTCCTGCTCTGCCGACAAAGGGTAATCCCTGTTTATCCTCGTCCGCACCGGGGGCTTCACCTATAATTACCAAATCTGCGTTTTTATTACCTGAACCGAAAACAAAGTTGGTTCTTGTTTTCCATAAGTCACATTTTTTACAATCACAGATCATATCATATAATTGATCGAGACTTTCTGCCGACTTCCATTTATCTTTGTTCATATATTCTTTAACTGTTTCTTTTATTGAATTTTCATCGGTATCTTCAATTATCAAATCTTTAAAATCAGGCAAATCATTTTTAAATTCTGAATTTATATATTCTTTATAAGATTTTAATTCCGATGAATATATTTTGATGTTTGAGTTTTTATACTCTTCAAGTTTAAATATAATTTTATCAATTAAATCATTCATTTATTTTAAACTATTTAGTTTATTTAAAATTAATTCTGCAACATCTCTTTTACTCATCAACGGAATATTATCCATTCCGTTTTTATAAATAAGTTTTACTTTATTAGTGTCATTTGCAAATCCCGCACCTTTATCATTAGGGTTATTCAACACAATTAAATCCAGATTTTTCTTCTTAAGTTTTTTCTTCGCGTTTTCAATTCCGTTATCTGTTTCAAGAGCAAACCCGGCAAGTTTAAATCCGGTTTTATTCTTCCCGATGTATTCTAAAATATCAACAGTATTTTCAAATTCAATATTAACTTTATTTTTAAAAGATTCTTTTTTCAATTTCGATTTTGAATTTACCGATGGGGCTAAATCTTCAACCGCCGCACTCATAATTATTAAGTCATTATTTTTCAGATTTTTTTTAACAGCGTTGAACATATCATTTGTAGTTACAACGTCAATGCGATTAACATTTTCAGGAGTTTGTAAATTAACAGGACCGGTAATTAACGTAACTTCAGCACCTCTGTCAGATGGTGCCCTTGCTATCTCAAATCCCATTTTTCCTGTTGAAGGATTAGAAATAAATCTAACAGGATCAATAAATTCTCTTGTCGGACCTGCGGTGACTAATATTTTTTTTCCCTTTAAATCTTTTTTCTTGTTTAAAATATCAAGTGTGAAATTAAAAAGAGTTTCAGGTTCAGGCATTCTTCCCATACCTGTCAGACCGCTTGCGAGTTCACCTTCTTCGGGAGGAATAACTGAATATCCGAGTTTAGAAAGTTCTTTTATGTTTTTTTGAATCACTTTATTTTTAAACATATCATCGTCCATAGCAGGTGAAAAAATAATAGGACATCTTGATGATAATATTGTTGTCAATAATAAATTATCAGAAACACCTGATACAACTTTACTTATAGTATTACAAGTTGCCGGAGCAATTAAAAAAACATCAGCCCATAAGCCCAAATTTACATGCCAGGTTTTTGAATCAGTAATATCAATGTTTTTATTTTTATTGTGAGTAATTTTTTCCGGAAATAAATCTATCAAAACTTCGTTTTTAGATAAAACAGACAGAGTATCAGGTGAGACAAACTTAGTGGCAGACTTTGTCATTATTATTTTTATTTCATAATTTTGTTTAACAAACAATCTTACCAGGAATGGAATTTTATAAGCGGCAATGCCACCTGAAATCCCGATTAATATTTTGCCCTTTTTCATTAACAGAAATTAATCAAAATTGATTTAAAGTAAAATAAAAATTAAAATTATTATAGAAATAAAAAAAGGGGCTATTGCCCCTTTTTAAATTTTGAGTGATGAAAATTTAATTATTCGTCTCTGTATCTGAACTTCAAATCGTTTGTCATAAATTCATTGATAGACTGTATAGTTGGTTTGTTCCTTTTTTCAAATTCAAGAGAAATATTCATTTTATCCTGATTCATAATAGTATCATCTTCAGTTTCTTTTGCAATAATGGGCTCTAATCTTTGATTTTGCTCCATTTTAATTTCATCATTTATTTGTCTTGATCTTTTTGAAACCACAGCGACACCTTCGTAAATATTAGAAGCGTGACTTTCAAATTTATCAAGATCTAAAG
>DOWN01000215.1 GCA_003519545.1 Bacteroidota bacterium | reverse complement strand
GAAAGGATTAGGATAATTCTGATAGACTTTAAAATCCAAAGGAATTGTATTTGAAATGTTTGTAATTCCTACAATGTCTCTATTTTCATAATAAAAAAATCCGCCTTTGATATTTCCGATAAACATATCTATATCTCCATCGGTATCAATATCAGTAAATTCAGGTGCGGCATTTGAAAAAACTTTGACATTTGCATAATTATTAGATTCTAAAACAAAATTTGGATTACTGATACTTCCCGTATTTTTATAATAATTAATTACACCGTCAACATTCCCAATCAATAAATCTTTATCACCGTCTCCGTCTATATCGGTAAATCTCGGAACAGATTCATTACCCACATCTATATTAAAATAAAAATTTGTTCTGAATACAAAATTAAAATTCTGTGGTGTTCCGGTGTTTTCATAAAACTGAATTCTTCCGTTAAAATTTCCCGTGAATAAATCTAAATCACCATCGTTATCAATATCGCAAAACGTTGGAGTACTGCTTTGTCCCACGTTTGTAATTCCAAACTGATTGCCTCTTCCTTGTTTTACAAAATTAAATGAACTTGACGAGCCCATATTTTTATAATACCAAAGCGAATCACTGATAAAACTTCCGAGTATCAAATCCAAATCTCCGTCTGCATCCAAGTCACCAAAAGCAGGTGCCATATAAAAATTTTCTTCTCCAACCTGAATGGAAATTGAGTCTGTAATTTTTGTGAATGAGGGTGAAACTCCGGTTCCGGTATTTTTATAAAATTCAATTCTCGGATCCGAACTTCCTATCATTAAATCTTTAACACCGTCTCCGTCAAAATCATTAAACGTTAGATTACTGTTACTTCCAACATCAACATTAGAAACAAAATTGTCAGATACAAACTCAAATAATGGATTACCTGCGGGACCGATATTTCTGTAATAAATCATATTCTTTCGTGTCTGAGCAGAATATAAAATGGTTACAAATAAATCAGGTAAGCCGTCACCGTTATAATCAGTAATTTTCACTGAATTAAATCCTAATGAAAAATATGGATTAGGTCTTGGATAAGCCGAATCCGCAACTATCATATCAGGGTTTGAAGGTGTGCCGTTATTTTTTATATAATAAATACTCTTTGAAAATAAATCACCAAAAAATAAATCTTTATCACCGTCGCCGTCTATATCAGCAAAATCAATAGAATTAGCCCCATGCCGTTCATTGTCCATAAGTAAATTATTTTTTATAAACGGAGGTGAGTTTTGTAAATTCATTTTATCAACAGGTGAAAGAATTAAAATCTCTTCCCAGAAGTCAGTTATGAATTTAAAACTGAAATTATTTTGTGTTCCGATATTTTGGTAAAAAGTAATTGTGCCGAGAGAAGAGCCGGTAAAAAAATCAATAAGTCCGTCATTATTAATATCGCAAAATGTGGGAACGCAGTTTGCCTCTGATAATATTACGGTATCGGAATTTGTTCTAATCTGATTATTGATTAACTGAAATGCAGGATTGAATCTTGTTCCTGTATTCCTGAAATACATCATAGTTTGTAATTCACCACCGGTGAATAAATCAAGATCACCGTCATTATCCAAGTCAATAAAATAAAACCAGTTCTTAAAATAAAGATTTTGAAATCTTTGCGTGATGAGAGTAAACTTAGGAACTGATGATGTTCCGGTATTTTGATAATAATATAAAGATGTGTCTTTATCAAATGACATTAAATCAGTTAACCCGTCTCCGTTTATATCTACGAATTGAATCTTAGCGTTATCAACTCCGGAATTAAATGGATTCATTGATTGATTTCCATTTACATTAAACGGGATACCAGAATATTTCTGAAGATATACCGGCTGAGATATAGAAAATGAATTAAAAGAAAAAATTAAAAAAAATAAATAGATGTATTTCATTAGTTTGTGATACCTGTTCCGTAAGGAAACTCATCTGAAATGCTTACCGGAAGTTTTCCTTTAAAATTTATTTTACCGCTAATTGCTTTAATAGTTGCATTTATTGCCGCTTCCGAATCTCCGTAAGCACATACATACGCATCAACATCTGAAAATCCTTGAATTAAATAAGGATTACCCATAGAAAGAACGATAACTTTTTTTCCGTTCATCACTAAAGAATTTATTAAATTTAATTGTGTTTCTGGAAGCCCGACTGTTCCTGTCATAATTTTAACTTTAGCATATATAGGAATGATTACATAATCATAATTTTCAGATTTTTTCAAAATACCATCTACATTTGTCAGGTCACCAGTTAAATTTTCAGTCTCATAAGATTTAAACATTCCGGACTCGGAAAAAGTTTTAATAAACAAATCAACATTAGCAGTTTCATTCCCATTATTTAAAGAAATCAAATATGCGGAATTATTTTCTTTTCCTGTGAAAGGTAAAAGAGTATTATTATTATTTACAAGTGTAATTGATTCATCAGCAATTTGCTGTGACAAACTTTTTGCTTCAGGGGAGTTAACAACATTTTTAACGTTACTAACATCAACAGTTTTATTTTCAAAAGCACCTGCCCATTTTTTTGCTTCAAGAATTTTTCTTACTGAATTATTAATTCTTTCTTCAGTAAATAATCCTTCTCCAACAGCACCCAAAATCGCATCAATTGAACTTTTTTCTCCTTGTGGCATAAGAATTATATCTATACCTGCTTCCACGCATTTAACAGCAACTTCTTCAGTTGTGAAATGTTTTGTAATGCCCTTCATGTTAAGAGCATCAGTTACAATCAAACCTTTAAAGTTTAAATC
>DOWN01000093.1 GCA_003519545.1 Bacteroidota bacterium | reverse complement strand
TCATTCTGAGGGAGTGAAACGACCGAAGAATCCCATTAGTGGAATATAACCTCACGGGATTCTTTCCCGACCTGTCGGGACAGGCTGTCACTTCGTTCCTCAGAATGACATAGCTTTTTATACGATATTCAAAGTAGTCCCTTACAGGAGACTTCTGCGAAAGAGAATTTCCTAAAGTTACTTTATTAACACCATAAGTTTTGTCTGCTTAAATTCATCTGTAATGAATGAATAAAAATAAATCCCGCTTGCAATTTTTGTTGCATTAAAATCAAAGGTATGACTTCCAGCAGGTTTTAATTCATTATTGACAAGTTTTAATATTTCTCTTCCGAGTATATCATAAATTACTAAAGTTACTTTTATATCTTTTGGAAGTGAAAATGAAATTTTTGTAATCGGGTTAAAAGGATTCGGATAGTTTTGATGTAATGTATATTCAATCGGTGTTTCCGTTCCTTTAATATTATCCCCGGTTACTAATCCTGCAACTGAAATAATTTTTTTGATGTCATTATTTACAAGACTTATTTGCTCAGAAATACTTTCAGGTTTTCTTGGCTTTATTGTTTCATTTATGACTCTTTTCTGTTCAATGTTCTTTTCACTTTTCTTTAACTTAATCAATTCAGATTTCGTAAGTGAATATTTTTCATTTCCGGATTTTTTGCTCAGAATTATTTTCTCTTCCTTTTTTTTAATTCTTTCTCAGCATTTTTCTTTGATTCATTCATTGACCTTGAAACAGTTTTTGTGATTTTATCATCAAAAGTTTCTGCCTTTTTTGCTTCGATTTGTGATAATTCATTCAATCCGAATTCCGCATTATCAATTTCATTATATTTTTTATTTTCGTCTGATTCGTCTAATTCGCGTAATTCGTGGTTAATGTTTTTGTCTCTCATAACCCCTTGTCCCGTTCCGCCTCCTGCTAATAACTGCGTTGCTGAATAATCCCAACCAGCAACAACTCCTTCCCAGCTATAAGGAAAGTTTTGCATTATCTGCTGAAATCCTGAAAGTGCTGACTGATACTCACCAAGTTTCACTTTACATTTCTGAATAAAATAATTACATCTCAAAACAAGTGATGTGTTATTTCCGTTTGTTGAAATTAAACTTTCAAGAATTGTTTTATAATTTGAAATTTTTGTATCTGTGCTGTCATCAGTTACAAGTGTTGCAAAATACAAAGGTTGTATTACATTTATAATCCCGGCTGAATCCGGAAATGTATTCAATATTTCATTTCCAATTCTTGTTACATCATTAAATTTTCTTTTTCTCATCAAAACTTTTAAAGAATCGGATTTTAGTTTAAATAAATTTCCTGTCGTAATTTCAGTAGTTTTGTTACTTCCGGTATTTCCACCTCCAATACCTCCAGGTATATACCAAATTGTATCAATTATATACTGAGAAACCTCAACAAGTTCACCTGATACTATCTCAGGTTGTGTACATTCATAAGGTATGAAATTAAAATCAACAGGATCGCCCTGATACCATTCAACAAAGGTTTCAGCATCTTTTATTGAATTATCAATATAAAAACAATTTTTCGTTGACTGAACATCTCTCGTAACGTTATAAACATTATTAAATGTACCTGAATAATGATTTAAAGCATCATCGGGAGTATAAAAATAATTATATCCCATATCGGATGCAAAAAAAGAATTATCGCTTGTTATATTATCACCTCCGTTACTAAATAAATTAAACCCTCCCAATACATTTCCATCAATTGTTGACATATTTACTAAACCACCTGCAGAAATTGACATATTTGAACTTGCACTTGTTTGATTGTAGTCTATATTGTTTTTAAATAAATCAATACTCGAAGTTATAACATTAATTCCATTTACAAATCCGCTGATAGTATTTTTATTTACAACTCCTCCTGTTACGTTGCTTAATGTAATTCCATTCAAAGAATTATTACCGGTTAATCTGTTCCAGTTTATATATACAGGAGCTTGAGTGAATCCAAAGTTAGCCACGTTTATTGCAGGAAAAACGGAAGGAGCATTTAAACCACTTAGATTTATATAATTCGACTGTATTAAAACGGATGGAGTTGGTGTTTCTTGTGGAGAATTAAGATAATTAATTTGAATTGCTCCGCAACTATTTCTATTATTATCGATTGTAAAAGTACAATTATTGATTAATATATCGGCACAGTCAACAGCTGAAACCATATAACTCCCGAAAGCAGTATCATTTTTAAGTTTGCTCATTTCAGTTTTAGAAAGAACCACAAGTTCACAGGTATTAAAGTCAAATCCTGCCCATTGATTATCTCCGTTATCAGCACCGTTTATAATTACAGGTGACGAATTATTATCAAAAGGAAAAACACCGCTAATAAAAGTCCCACCGTTCATAGTAATCCCGGCATTGTTATAAAAAGTTATATTCGTTCCCGGAGTTAAAGTTAAATCATAACCACTATTAATTACATTTCCTTTACATTGAAAAGTTAAGTTATCTACATATTCATCAGTAACAAAAGTACCGCCTTCCTGCATAACGGGAGCGATTTTGTATAACTTCCCTTCGCCGGGTTTAAAATAACCAAGTGAATTTGCAGAATTACCTAAATTTATAAAACCGGAAGAATTCTTGTTAAATATCAAAAAATTATTTTCATCATTACAATCCGTTATTTTCCAGTTATTGAAATCATTCAATTCAGAACTTTTAAGTTTAATTTGCAATATCCGATTATCTCCTGAATAGTTTAAAGTAACAGGTGCAGATCTTCGGTTTACCATTAAAAGATATTTTGATTTATCAATATTATTCATCGGTTTAAAAAATCCCATCTCCCAGTATTTTTCTTCAGGGCAATCTAATACCTGATTATCTTCTGCACATGGTGAAACTCCTGTAGAACCCGGAATGATACTTTTAATTCCTTCAATAAAAGAATGATTATCACCTTGCTTATGAACACTAACTCCTGATAACCAATCAATTTTATCAATATGAGGTTTCCAGTTCATAAGTTTTTGATTCATATCCGAAACAGCATCCCATTTGTTTTGACCGTAAGAATTTATATATCTTGGATTAGAATTTCCAATTTCAAGCATTCCATGAACAGAATATTGAGAATTTCCTGAACCTGAAGGATAGGAATAACTTGAATAAACAAACCAAGAAATTCCATCCGCTCCATGAGCAAGAGAAACCATTGCCTGGGCTTCTATTTCTTCGTTCATCGGTTCTCTGTTTATTCCTATATATTCTCCGGATGTATTATCAAATTCATAAAAAGACATTAGCTGTGGTTGCATTACAAATTTTGGTTTATTTAAATACTGATTTGAAAGGGTTCTTGCATTAGATACCTGATAAATCAAACTACCCCATGGCATTGGTTTATCATAATAATTAAGATTATAATTATTTTCTTCAGTTCTTCCGGTCTGTTCGGAATTATCTCCAAGTACTTTTTTCTGAAAATAATTTGTGTAGAGATCAATACTTTTAAACCATTTTGTATTCAAATAAGGGTCTGTATTAACACCTGTAAATATATCCGGAATATAATTTGCAACTCCTATTTCGTGAGCATCGCAGGTGAATGAACGAGGTTTTACTTCTTGGAATAGTTTCTTGTATGTAAGTAAATTTTTAGATCTTGTACCTATAGTATTAAAGTAATTTGTCAGAGCAAAACTTATTACAGTATTCTGATTTATGGACATAATTTTATCATATACATATTTAACACATGGGATATTAGAATAAGTTACTTCATCAACAAAAAAGCTGTAGTTGTTAGGATAACTTGCGAATGCATTAATTTCATCCAATATTAATTCATCAAAATTTAAAAATGGATCAGGGTTAAACAATCTTTCCGCCATTTCATCTTCGACTGTCATTTTATCAAACCAAACTTCAGCATTTCCAAACCAGTACACTCTGAAATCAACTTCACATGGTTTTACTATATTGAAATTAACATTATGAAAAATATCTTCATAGCCGTAATTTAATCCTCCAACAATTCTTTCACCAATTGCAATTAAGTCATTGCTTGGTAGTATAATTTCACCTGTAAAATTAAAATTATTTATATAGCTACCGTCATAATCCAATTCTTGCGTTATTGAGTTTAACTTCCCAAAATTCCTTGCTCTAATAATGGCATTATCAATAATATCTCCTTCAAAATTTCTTGTTTCAATTCTCACTATATCAAGAGAAGGGTTATTATCTACCAAATTAGAATCTATTCTTAACATTGGTTTAATTTTCCATTCAATTTCATCACTCCATTGAAAATCAAATAAATCAGAATGTTGCATATTCTCGAATATATCTTTTGCAATATATCCGGCTGAGTGTATGTTTGGAATTGAATGTAAAGCAGTTCTTCCCAAATCGTTTTGTAAAAATTCACATGAGTTATTATCCCTACCTGAATAGCTGAATCCATCATTTACAGAGTTATCAGATAAAGATTGCCTTACCTCATAATCAACTTTCTGACCATAACATAAATTCTCAATTTTAATTCTGTCATAGATTCCTTTAAGTCCGGCACCGCTTACATCATCCATTAATTGTTTTACATTTGAAATCTGAGTGCTCGTTAATGGATTATCAAAAGTTCCGTATGTTTGTTCATTAGATGAGTATGAATGAACACCGTTAAAATTTAATACATTTTTATAATTATTCAGATGGTTTAAAATCCAAATACTTTGATTCTGAGGGTTATAACCAAAATTCAAAATATAAGTTATAAAATCTTTTGGTAATGGATTATTATTCGTAACATTTAAAATTTTAAACTCAAACGGATTTATTGTATTTTGCTTCATGTTTGATTCTGTATTACTTTCAGTGTTAAATGATAGGAATAAGAATGATAAAATAAAAAAGAATCCGATTTTGAAAATTGAATTTAGTTTTTTCATATTTTTGTTTTTTGGTTTCAAAATATTTTTTTATTTTAATCCCCGTATGGCGGGATAAAAAAACTTATTTAATTAAAATCATTCTTTTTGTTAAATTATATTTTTCTGTTATCATTGTATAAAAATATATTCCTGAAGGAAGG